>CAZFPV010000195.1:0-4022 GCA_964521155.1 uncultured Desulfobulbus sp.
GCAGCCAGCCTTGGCTTCACGGTCGAGCCGCATACCCTGGAAATGGTGCGCCGGCAACGGGCGTTGCTCGCTGCTCCTGCGCCCGAGCGGATCGCCCACGAGCTTGATCTGATCATGGCTTCGAGCCGCGCCCACCGGGCCATTGCCGCCATGGCCGAGACCGGGCTGCTGTGGGAGATCGTGCCCGAACTGCGGGCCGGCGTCGGTATGGACCAGCCGGCCAGTCATCACCTCGATGTCTTTGACCACAGTCTGGAGGCGCTTGGTCAGATGGAGCGGCTGGTTGCCTCGCCCGGGGCATATTTTCCCGATGACGGCGGCCGGATCGCCGCCCATGTCGCCAGCGGCCGCAACCGGGTGCGGCTGCTCTGGGCGGCCCTGCTGCACGACCTGGGCAAACCGCCCACCTGCGCAGTCAAGGAGGACAGGGGCGGCCGCATCACCTTTTACAACCACGATCGCGCCGGGGTGACCCTGTTTCGCCAAGTGGCCCGGCGGCTGCGCTGGAGCAACGAGGACACCGAGCGGGTGGCCGGCCTGATCGGCGAGCACATGCGGCCCTTTCATCTGGCCAACGTGGCCCGTGCCTCGGCGTTGACCTTGCGGGCGGCCATTCGCATGGTGCGGGCGGCCGGCGACGACCTGCCCGGACTCTTTCTCCTCGCCATGGCCGACGCCCTTGCGGGCCAGGGGCCGATGCGGATCGAGGATATGGAAGAGGAACTGGCCCGGCTGTACCACCATCTCGAGACGGTCCGGGCCGAACACGTCGCCCCGATGCAGGCCGGGCCGCCGCTGTTGACCGGGCGCGACCTGATCGAGCGGCTCGGGCTCGTTCCCGGACCGTTGTTCAAGGAGATCCTCGCCGCGGTCGAGGAGGCCAGGATGGAAGGCTCGGTCAGGACCTTTGACGAGGCCCTGCGATTGGCTGGTGATCGGGCGGCAGGAAGAGGCTGAACTTTTTCACATTGACGGATAGGGTGCGAGATGCGCAAGGAACAGGACTATTATTTCAAGAAGGCCAAGAAGGAGAATTATCCGGCCCGTTCGGTCTACAAGCTGGAGGAGGCGCAGCAAAAATACCGGTTCCTCAAGAGAGGACAGAGGATTCTCGATCTCGGTTGCCATCCCGGCAGCTGGAGTCTCTATGCCGCCGAGACAGCGGGGGAAACCGGCACGGTAGTCGGCGTCGATCTGCAGCCGACCAGCATTGACCTTCAAAAACCCCATGCCGAAATCCATTGGCTCTGTTATGATGTCTTTTCCGACGAAGTCGTCGAGTATCTGAAAAAACAATGGCCGGGGTTTCATGTGGTGCTCAGCGACATGGCGCCCCGCACCACGGGCAGTCAGTATGCCGACCACCAGCAGTCGCTTGGCCTGGTGCGGCGAGTCCTGGAATTGTCTGCGCTTTTCCTGCATGAAAACGGCACGTTGTATTGCAAGGTTTTCCAGGGGGAGGACTTTCCCCAACTGGTGCAGGAGTGCAAGCCGCTGTTCACAACCGTCAAGGTGGTGAAACCCGACAGCTCACGCCAGGAGAGTCGCGAGGTCTTTCTGCTTGGGCGGGGCTTTGGTAAGAGGAGCTGAAGGGACTGCGCACCCCCATTATCCGATCTATTTATTACCTGAAGGAGTTTAAGCGTGTCGGGACATTCGAAGTGGAGCACGATCAAGCGCAAGAAAGGCGCCAATGATGCCAAGCGCGGCAAAATCTTTACCAAGTTGATCAAGGAAATCACCATCGCTGCCAAGATGGGCGGCGGCGACCCGGAGGGCAATCCCCGCCTGCGGAGCGCAGTCATGGCGGCCAAGGGCGAGAACATGCCCAAGGAAAACATCGACCGGGCCATTAAAAAGGGGACCGGCGATCTTGACGGTGCGGTCTACGAGGAGATCCTCTACGAGGGCTATGGTCCCGGCGGAGTGGCGGTGCTGGTCGAGACCATGACCGACAACAAGAACCGCACCGTGGCCGATGTCCGCCATTTTTTCGCCAAGAGTGGCGGCAATCTCGGCGAGTCCGGTTGCGTGGCCTGGATGTTCGATAAAAAAGGCACCCTGACGGTTGACAAGGGCGGCATCAGCGAGGAGGAACTGATGGACCTGGCCCTGGAAGCGGGCGCCGAGGATGTGGTCGAAGAGGAGGACAGCTTTCAGATCTTTACCGCGCCCGAGGTCTTCAACGACGTGGTCGATCGTCTGGAAAAGGGGAATATCAAGCTGTCCGAGGTGACCCTGTCCATGGTGCCGAAAAACACCATCGAGGTGACCGAGGAGAAAGCCGCCCGCTCGCTGCTGCGACTTTTGGAAAACCTGGAAGATCATGACGATGTGCAGAAGGTGCATGCCAACTTCGACATCGACGACGAACTGATGGACCAGATTTCCTGAGTGGTTCGCGCTGGCCGTACGGATGCGTATCCTCGGGATTGACCCTGGCTCCAGGGTCACGGGGTATGGGGTCATCACCACCAATGGCCGGGAGTTGGGCTTTGTTGCCTGCGGCACTATCCGTACGGGCGGAGAGGCGGATTTCTCTAGAAGGCTGCTGACTATTTTTCAGGATCTTCGAGAGGTGATTGCCACCCATGGGCCGGAGGTGGCCGCGGTCGAGGATATGTTCATCGACCGCAACCCGCGTTCGGCCCTCAAGCTCGGTCACGCCCGGGGCGCCGCCATCGTCGCCGCCCTGGACTGCGGGCTGACGATCGTCGACTACACCGCCCGCAAGGTGAAGCAGGCGGTGGCCGGATACGGTCAGGCGGAAAAGGGGCAGGTGCAGCACATGGTGCGCGCCCTGCTCGGACTGGACGCCGTCCCCTCGAGGGATGCCTCCGATGCTCTGGCGGTGGCCATCTGCCACGCCCACCACGCCGCCTATCTCTCCTTGCGCCGGGCATGATCCCAGGCCGGAACCGTGTGTCCGCAGCCACTCCCAAACCCTGTTTCGTGACCCGCCGATGATCGCAACCTTAAGCGGCCTTGTCCTGGCGAAATCTCCCTCCACGGCTGTTGTCGACGTCCATGGCGTCGGCTACGAGGTCTTCATCTCCAGTCGCACTTACGACACCTTGCCGGCAACCGGGGCGGCCTGTTTTCTCCACGTGCAGACCGTGGTCCGGGAAGACGCGATCAGCCTGTACGGCTTCGGCCGTCCGGAGGAGAAGGAGCTGTTTCTGGCGCTCGTCACCGTCTCTGGCATCGGCCCGAAACTGGCCCAGACCATCCTCTCCGGGATCGGGGTGGAGGATCTGTGCCAGGCCATCATGATCAAGGATCTCAGCCGGTTGACCTCCCTGCCTGGGGTGGGCAAGAAGACGGCCCAGCGATTGTGTGTCGAGCTGGGAGAAAAAGTGGGTGCATTCGGCGGGCTGGGCGTGGAATCTTCCAGCGGCGAGGCGGTCTCGCCCGTCGGGGATGGCAACGTCATGGCCGATGCCGCCTCGGCCCTGATGAACCTCGGTTATTCCCAGCAGACAGCCTGGCAGGTCCTGGGCGCGGTGCGGCAGCAGCAGGCCGAAGGTTCTGAACCCCTCCAGGTGGAAGATCTGATCAGGCTTGCCCTGCGGTCCCTGGCAGGCAAATAAGGGCTCCGTGAACAAGTTGACCAAGGCGAATCCGGTGCAATGAAACACGAGGAAAACCTGACAGGCAAACGGCTGGTGGCCGGCATCGCGCGGGAGGACGAACTCCTCCCCGGGGTGGAGATCCGGCCCCGCCGCCTGGAGGAATATATCGGCCAGGAGCAGGTCAAGCAGAGCCTGCGGGTCTTCATCCAGGCGGCCCTGCAGCGCGGCGAGCCACTGGATCATGTCCTCTTTCATGGCTTTCCCGGGCTCGGCAAGACGACGCTCGCCTATATCATCGCCAACGAGATGGGTACGGGCATCAAGGTCACCTCGGGTCCGGTGATCGAACGGGCCGGCGATCTGGCCGCGATTCTGACCAGCCTGCAGGCCGGGGATGTGCTCTTCATCGACGAGATCCATCGCCTCAACCATGTGGTGGAGGAGATCCTC
>CAZFPV010000195.1:4032-4718 GCA_964521155.1 uncultured Desulfobulbus sp.
GACCTGCCCCGTTTCACCCTGGTCGGCGCCACCACCCGCACGGGCCTGCTGACGCCGCCGCTGCGCGACCGCTTCGGTGTCGTCCTGCGGCTCGACTACTACAGCCCGGAAGAGCTGGTGACTATCGTCCAGCGCTCGGCGCTGCTGTTTGGCATCGGCCTCGACGAGGACGGCGCCATGGAGCTTGGACGGCGATCCCGGGGCACCCCCCGCATCGCCAACCGGTTGCTGCGACGGGTGCGCGACTTCTCCGAAGTGGGCGGCCATCGGGTGATAACCCGTGAGGTGGCTGACCAGGCTCTCACCATGCTCAATGTGGACCGGCTCGGCCTGGACGAAATGGACCGGCGCATCCTGCTGACCCTGATCGAAAAGTATCAGGGTGGACCCATCGGTCTGGAAACCCTCTCCACCGCGGTCTGTGAAGAGAAGACCACCTTGGAGGACGTGTACGAACCCTTTCTCATTCAGTCCGGTTTTCTCATCCGCACCCCGCGCGGCCGCATGGCCACTGCCGCCGCCTATGAGCACTTTCACCTGCCCTTCCGCGGCGCCCAGCTGCAGCCTTCCCTGTTCGATGATAGCCTGAAACGGGCCTGAGTCACGGCAGCCATCTAAAAACGTTTCCTTTTTCCGCATTTTTTCCGACGACTCCACCCCGCAAGTTACCCTGCATGGGTCAGGGC
>CAZFPV010000196.1:0-4693 GCA_964521155.1 uncultured Desulfobulbus sp.
CCATTGAAGATTGATCACCCGGGTCGGCGGGGTTGTGCCCCCTCTCCAGCGATGAGGTGCCTTGCAGTGGACAATCTGTGTACGGTGACGGCATCCAGCAGCCGCTGCACTCCGTCCCCCTTTCACCGCCAACCCAATTGTTCACACACCGGTGTCATCCGGCATCGAGCGATTTCATTGGCCCGGCATTGGCCCGGACATTACAAAGAGAAAAGGGCTTGCAAGCTTTTGCTCGCAAACCCTTGAATTTACTGGTGCCGGAGGTCGGGGTCGAACCGACATGAGGTCACCCTCGCTGGATTTTGAGTCCAGTGCGTCTACCAGTTTCACCACTCCGGCTGTCTGTGCCGCCAGTTTTTACTTTTTCGCCATTTCCCTGTCAAGGGGAAAGCGGGGAGCTGGCTGGATTGCCCTCAGCCCACCACACTCGCCACTTCCCTGGCAATGGCCAGTTCCTCGTTGGTCGGGATGATGAACACCTTCACCCGGCTGTCATCGCTGCTGACGCATCGGGCCTGCTTGCTGCGGGTGGCGTTCTTGCCGGCGTCCAGTTTGATGCCCAGGTGAGCCAGTCCCTTGAGAGATTCGGCCCGGACAATGTCGTCGTTCTCGCCGATGCCAGCGGTGAAAACGATCGCATCCACCCGGTCCAGCACCGCCATGTAGGCGCCGATGTACTTGCGGTTGCGATACGTCTGCACCGCCAGGGCCAGGGCGGCCCGCTTGTCGCCGCTCTCGGCCGCTTTGTGGATGTCGCGCATGTCGTTCATGCCGCAGAGCCCCTTCAGGCCGGACTCCTTGTTGAGCAGGGCGTCGATGGCCTCGAGGTCCATGCCCTTGTTACGCTTGAGGAACAGGTGCAGGGCCGGATCAACGTCGCCGGAACGCGTCCCCATGACCAATCCCTCCAGCGGCGTCATCCCCAGCGAGGTGTCGACGCTGACGCCGTTCTCAATGGCGGTCATGGAGCAGCCGTTGCCGAGATGGACGGTGATAAGGTTGCACTCGGCCAGCGGTTTGCCTAGCAGTTTAGCGCATTCTCCAGCGACAAACCGGTGCGAGGTGCCATGGAAGCCGTAGCGCCGCACCCGGTCCTTCTCGTACAACTCATAGGGAATGGCGTAGAGGTAAGCGTGCGGCGGCATGGTCTGGTGAAAGGCGGTGTCGAACACGGCCACCTGGGGCACGGCGGCAAAGATCTCCATGGCCACCCGGATGCCGTCCAGGTTGGCCGGGTTGTGCAGCGGCGCCAGAGGGATATTGCGCTTCAATGCCTCGATCACCTCAGGCGTGATCCGCATCGAACCACGGAAATCCTCGCCGCCGTGCACCACCCGGTGGCCGATGGCGTCGATCTCGGAGGTGTCGCGGATGATGCCCTTGTCCCGGTCGGTCAACAGCGAGATGACCAGCATCATGCCGCTGTGATGGTTGGGGATGGGCTGCTCCACCACCGACTCGCGTTCGCGCTCGGCTCCCGGGTAAAAGACGTTCTTCAACCGGCCCTGCTCATCGCCGATGCGTTCCACCAGCCCGGTGGCGAGGACGGTTTCCGTCTCCATCTCGATCACCTGGTACTTGATCGAGGAACTGCCAGAATTGATCACTAAGAATTTCATATCTACCTGCTCTGCAAAGGAAGGGGAGGTTACCGTTTGGCCGCCTGGGCCTGGATGGCAGTCAGCGCCACGGTATCAACGATGTCCAGCACGGTGCAGCCCCGGGAGAGGTCGTTGACCGGCTTGTTCAAGCCCTGGAGCACCGGCCCCATGGCCACCGCGTTGGCGGCCCGCTGCACCGCCTTGTAGGTGTTGTTGCCGGTGTTGAGATCCGGGAAGATGAAGACCGTGGCCCGGCCGGCTACCGGTGAATTGGGCGATTTCAGGGCCGCTACCTCGGGGTCGAAGGCGGCGTCATACTGAAGCGGGCCATCAAGAGGCAGATCCAGGCCGCGTTCCTGGATCAGCCGCTTGGCAATAGCCGTGGCCTCGATGACCTTGTCCACATCCTCGCCCGAGCCGGAAGCGCCGGTTGAGTAGCTGAGCAGCGCGACCCGTGGTTCGATGCCGTACACTTTGGCCGTTTCCGCGGAACTGAGAGCGATCTCGGCCAGTTCCTGGGCATTGGGGTTGGGGACCACGGCGCAGTCGCCGAAGGCCAGGACCTTGGACTGGAAACACATGATAAAGATAGAGGAGACCACCGAAACGCCGGGCTTGGTCTTGATGAACTCGAAGGCCGGCCGGATGGTCTGGGCCGTGGTGGTGATCGAGCCGGAGACCATGCCGTCGGCCAGATCCTTGTACACCATCATGGTGCCGAAATAGGTCGGGTCGGACATGCGGTCCCGGGCTACGTCCATGACGATGTTCTTGTGCTTGCGCAGATCGAAATAGGTCTGGACGAAGTCGTCGAAATACTCGGACTTGGAGGGGTCGATGATGGTCGCCCCGTCGATGTTGATGCCGAGTTTCGAGGCCTTGGCCTTGATCTCCTCGACTCGGCCGAGCAGGGTGATGTCGGCGATGCCGCGGCGGAGAATGATGTCGGTGGCGTTGAGGATGCGCTCACCGGCGCCTTCGGGCAGAACGATGCGCTGCTTGTTCTCCGAGGCCTTCTCCACCAGCGAGTATTCGAACATCCGCGGGGTGATTTTGGTCGAGCGCTGGGAAATGACCCGCTTAGCCAGTTCGGGGACGTTGACGTATTTGGAGAACCAGCCCAGGGCGGTGGCGATCCGCTTGGAATCGTTGGGCTCGATGCGGCCGTAGAGTTCGTTGACGCTCTGCACCGTGTCGTAGGTGTGGCTCTCGACAAAGAGCACCGGAACCGGGATGCCGGTCCAGCCCTGGATGAGCCGCTGCACGCTCTGGCTGACTTCGATGCCGCCAGTGATGAGGATGCCGGCGATGTTCGGGTAGGCCGAGGAGATTCGGCTGGCCAGGCTGGCGATGATGATGTCGGACCGGTCGCCCGGAGTAATGATCAGGCTGCCATCCTTGATGTATTCAAGGAAGTTGCTGATCTGCATGGCCGCCACCAGGTAGTTGTCCACCAGGTTGAGCATGCTCGGCCGACCGTAGATCACCTCGGCGCCCAGCCAGCGCTTGACGTCGTCAATGGTCGGATTGCCCAGCGCCCGGTTTTCGGGGACGACATAGAGGGGGAAGGACTTACTGAATTGTTCCTGGCATTTGGGGACTCCGGCCGTCTCCCGGAGAAAGGTGTCCGGGACCCGGTTGATGATGCAGCCGGCGATGTCCACGCCCATTCCGTCCAGGGTGTCCAGGGTGATGGCGGTGTGGGTGCAGGTCTCGTCGGTGGACTTGTCGCGACCCGAGGCGATGACCAGCATCGGCGCGCCCAGGTTGGCGGCGAGGTTGGCGTTGAGGTCGAACTCGAAGCCCGGGTCCTTGCCGCGAAAGTCGGTGCCCTCGCAGAGGACGAAATCGTACTTCGCCTCCAGCTGCTTGTATTTCTTGAGCACGTTCTCAAAGACAACCCCCTCCTGGCCCGAAGTGATCAGCTGACGGGCTTGGCTGAGGGTGTAGGCGTAGGTGTCTTCGTAGGGGATTTCCAGCTTGAAATACTTGAGGATCAGGTTGAGATCATGGTCGACCCGGCCAAAGGCATGATCATTGATGATCGGCCGGAAAAAGGCGATGCTGTTGACCTCCTTGATGATCATCTGCATCACCCCGAGAATGACGGCCGACTTGCCGCTGCGCTCCTCGGTGGCGGTTACGTACAGATTGTTCGACATGGGCGGTGACCTCGTGTGTTCCGCCCTGACGGCGGAATGGTGGAAAGGGAAACATCGACAATCGCGAGACGCAGGCACAGGATTGTTGCGAACGCTGCAGCCTGGTGTGGGCAGGCTTGCCAGCCGACCCGATCGTCCGAGCCTGATTTCCTGTGTTTAATTATGACTATACGGTACTTGTTTCTGCCCTTCAAAAGAAATACGAAAATCGCGGAGCCTGACTCCGCGATTTTCGTACCAATGCTTGCCCCCGACAGGATCGGGGACGGCCCACCTACTCTTTCAGCCGATTGGCGATCAACTCGACGGTATGGCGTACCTGGATGGGGGCGCCGTCCTGATCCATGCCGCCCCGGATCTGCATGACGCAGCCCGGACAATCCATGGCCACCACTGGCGCGCCGGTATCCTTGATGTTCTTGAGCTTGCGCTGCAGGATCGGCGCCGATACCTCGGGCAGCTTGAGCGAGTAGGAACCGCCCATGCCGCAGCAGATGTCGCACTCGAACATCTCGGTCACCTCGTAGCCCACCTTGCGCAGCAACTCCCTCGGCGGCTGATCCGCGTGCAGGGTCCGTTTGAGGTGGCAAGAATCGTGGTAGGTGATCTTGCCGAGTTCCTCGCCTTCCTTCAGGGTCAGCCGTCCCTCATCGACCAGCCGCTTCACCAGGGTCGAGAAATCGACGACCTTGGCGGCCAGATCGCGGGCCGGCTGCATCCATGTGGACTGGCCCAGGGACTGGAAGGTGGTGATGAACTCGTGGTCAAGCGCCACCGTGCAGGTCGGGCAGGCCGAAACCACATACTCGGCCTTTTCGGCCAAGAGGGCCTTGATGTTGTCAACCGCGTTCTGAGCCGCTACCTCGTAGGCGCCGCTGTAGCGGGCCGGGGCGCCGCAGCAGGTCTGCCCCTCCGGGAAGACCACTTCTA
>CAZFPV010000197.1:0-4656 GCA_964521155.1 uncultured Desulfobulbus sp.
CCTGCTGGACATGCTCCACTACCTCGACGATGGGCAACTGGCCGCCACCCTGCGGCGCTGCCGTGAACTGCTCAGGCCCAGCGGCTTGCTGGTGCTGCGATTCGTGATCCGACCAGCGGGTCGGCGGTCCTGGTACTGGTACGTGGAGGATCTGCGGGTACGATGGGGCGGTGGCTGCGCCAGCTACCGCACCCGCGAGGAGATGAGGGCTATTGCGGCCAAGGCGGGGTTCATCGATCTCATTCTGACCGAATCCGGCAACCGCGAGTTGTTCTGGCTGACTGGGAGCGTCGCCGGCCAGGAATGAACTGAATCTGGGGTGCAATGCGGCTACGATTTCCTTAAAAAGGGCCGCAACCAACTGCCGCAAGGACCGTGTACGTTGTCGAACGCAGGCCAGGGCCGATTAATTACCGGTCAGGGAGGAAAGACCAAGGGCAACCATTGGGTGATAGGTGTCTGAAGGTTGGCCACCACCCAGGCTATCCGGCCGGGAAGGGGACGGGCGAGCAGGTTTTCGTACAGGCGGACCACCCGGCAGAGCAAGGCCAGGTCGATGCCGCAATCGATGCCCATGGTTTGGAAGAGATGCACCGCCTCCTCGGCGGCGACGTTGCCGGCAGCTCCCGGCAGAAAGGGGCAGCCGCCCAAACCGCCGGCGGCCACATCGAAGAGGCGCACCCCGGCCTCGTAGCCGGCCAGGAGGTTGACCAGCCCCAGGCCCCGGGTGTCATGCAGGTGCAGGGAAAGGTCGAGGTCGGGCAGCGCCGCCCGCATCCTGCCGACCAGGGCGCGCACCTGCAAGGGCCCGGCCATGCCGGCGGTGTCGGCCAGGTTGACGCCCGCCGCACCCGCCGCCGCCAGCTGCTCGGCCGCTGCGATGACGACTCTCGCTGGAATCGGTCCTTCATCCGGACAGCCGAAGGCGCACATCAGGCCAGCCCGCACAACCAGGCCGGCATCGACGGCGCGGTCGATGAGGGCGCAGATCGCCTCCAGGGCCTCGGTCGCGGGCCTGCCGACATTACGCCGGCTGTGACTGTCCGAAACCGAGACCGACAGGCTCACATGGCCAAGACCGCAGGCCAGGGCGCGAGCGAGCCCGCGCTCGTTGAGCACCAGGCCGGTGCAGCAGAGCAGGGGATACGCCGCGCGTACCCGGGCGACCAGGAGGTCGGTGTCGGCCATCTGCGGCAGGCGGTCCGGGTGGACGAAGCTGCCCACCTGCAGCCGCCGGAAGCCGGCCGCGGCCAGCTGCCCCACGATGGCCAGCTTCTCGTCCAGGGTGAACAGCCGCGGCTCCGCCTGCAGGCCATCACGCAGGGAGACGTCTTCCAGCACCACCGTCATCACTTACCTCAAACCCCGTGCAGCCGCTGTCCGGGCGCGACAGTCTGCATGGAGATTATTCCCTGGAAAAAAACAGGGCTTGCCTTTACAATTGCGCCGGCAGGCGCAAATGCGCATCACCTTCCACTCTTTTGCAGCAAGGATGTTTTTGTGAAGATCGTCAACATTCTCGGCAGTGCACGAAAAAACGGGGTCAGCGCTCGTATTGCCCACGCCTTTACCGATACGGCCGCCACCTATGGCGCCCTGGTCCTCGACTATTATCTCAACGGCATGCAGTATCGTGGCTGTCAGGGCTGCGAAGGCTGTCACACCCGCGCCGACCACTGCGTCCTCCTGGACGACGTCACCCGGGTGCTTGAGCAGTTGCAGGACGCTGATATTGTGGTATTTTCCGCGCCGGTGTATTTTGGCGACACCTGCGGCCAGTTCAAGGCCTTCTTTGATCGCCTGTGGTCGCTGATCAGCCTGGGCGAGGCGGGCGATGAGCACGCAAGCCGCCTGCCGCCGGGCAAGATTGCGGTGCTCATCCTCTCCCATGTCACGCCTGCGGACAGCCACCGGGAGGTGCTGGATCGGTACGCCATGTACCTGGAACAATTTGGCTTTGAAGTGCGGAGCATCCTCGCCCCAGGCCTGCGCATCGAGCCCAATGCCGAGATTGAGCCCCACCTGCGGGAGGCCGCCAGCCTGGCCCGGGAACTGATGCGAGCCGACTGATCGCTGCGACCGGTACACGGTGACCGGATTGCCTGCTGTCACGCCAAGGTCTGCCTGTCCCGAATCGCTTCCCGGCGGTGCGGCCCATCCCGCATCCGGCATTGCCCAACCTCTTCGTCCCACTCTAGCGCATCGCCGGGGTCGGGGCAAGCACAGGAGTCTCCATGGACCTCCGCTTCACCATTGACCACGACCTCTGTTTGCAGTGCGGCGACTGCGCCGACGACTGCCCCTACCACATCATTGACATGACCTCGGGCCTGCCGACCCTGAATCCGGCCCGGGTGCACCACTGCATTGGCTGCCAGCACTGCCTGGCGGTCTGCCCCACCGGGGCGCTGTCCATTTTTGGGCTCGATCCGCGCGATTCCCTGCCCCTGCCGGAGAGTCTTCCGACCCGGGAACAGACGGCGGCCCTGCTCCGGGGGCGTCGTTCCGTGCGCCGGTTCGGATCGAAATCGCTGCCCCCGGAGGAGATCGACTTCCTCCTCCGCACCGTGGCCAATGCCCCCACCGGCAAGAACCGGCGGCAGTCGCTGGTGACCCTGATCGACGACCCGGCGGTGATGGACGCGCTTCGGCGACGGACCATGGCCGCCCTGGGCCGCGTCGTGGCCGAACGGCGACTCCCTCGGGAGTTCTGCTACTTCCGCCACGTGGTCAAAGCCTGGGATCAGGGGCGCGATATCATCTTTCGCAACGCGCCCCACCTGCTCACCGTTTCCGCGCCAGCCACCGAGGACTCCGCCCCGGCCGACATTCTCATCGCCATGACCAGCTTCGAGCTGCTGGCTTCCGCCGCAGGCATCGGCGTCCTCTGGAACGCCATGATTCCGCAGGTGTTTTCGCTCATCCCTGAGGAGGACATGAATGGCCTGCTGGGTATCCCTGCGGACCATGTGCGCGGCCCCTTCCTCCTCTTCGGCCGGCCGGCGGTGCGCTATTACCGCACCGTGCAGCGCGACCAGATCCAGGTCAACCGGGTGCGGCTGCCTTGAACGCAGCGAACAGAGCAAAGCGGATCCACAGAAAGGAAAGGATATCATAGGGTGGCTGGCCAGGATTGCGCCAGCGGCATGCCGCTTTTTCGCCCAATACACCTGCCAGGCCCATGAGGCTGCCCATGCCTGAAATTGATCAGCTCAAGAAAATCTTTGCGGCAGCCCTGCACCGGATCGATCCGTACCGGATGCTGGTCGAGCACGTCCGCCTGCAAGGCGACACCCTGGTGACGGCCTTTGACGGCCTGCGCCACGAGACCGACCTCTCGCTGTTTGCCCGCATCCTGGTGCTGGGCTGCGGCAAGGCGGCCAGCCGCATGGCGCTGGCCATGGAGGCTATCCTTGGCAGCCGGTTGAGCGGCGGTCTGGTCTGCACCAAGTACGACCACACCGAGCCGCTGGCCATCGTCGAGCAGGTCGAGGCCGCCCACCCGGTGCCGGACGAGGCCGGGGTGCGCGCCGCCGAACGCATCGCAAAACTCGCGCAGGAGGCCGACGAACGCACCCTGGTGATCACTCTCATCTCCGGCGGCGGCTCGGCGCTTTTGCCCGCGCCCATGACCTACGAGGACAACGGTCGGGAGGTGGTCCTCACCCTGGCTCACAAGCAGGCGGTGACCCGCGCCCTGCTCGCCTGCGGCGCCGACATCCGCGAGATCAACTGCCTGCGCAAGCACCTCTCGGCCCTGAAGGGCGGGCGTTTCCTCCAGCTGCTTGAGCCGGCCACCTGTCTCTCCTTCATCCTCTCCGACGTGGTCGGCGACCGGCTGGATACCATCGCCTCTGGCATCACCGCAGCCGACGACTCCACCTACGCCCAGGCCCAGGCCATCATCGCCAAATACGGCGTGGCTGACCAGTTGCCGCCCGAGGCCCTGCGGGCAATCCGCCTGGGCGCGGCCGGGACGGTCCCGGAGACGCTCAAACCGGGGGATTCGGCCCTGGCCCGGGTGACCAACCTGCTCATCGGCACCAACCACGCGGCCCTGATGGCCGCCTGCGACGCGGCCCGGGATCTGGGCTACAACGTGGCCCCGCTCACTTGCCTGCTCACCGGCGAGGCGCGCGAGGTGGCCAAGTTTCTGGCCGGCATCGGGCGCGACGTGCGCCGCACCGGCATGCTGGTCAAGCCGCCGGCCTGCGTCATCCTGGGCGGCGAGACCGTGGTGACCCTGATTGGCGAGGGCAAGGGCGGCCGCAACCAGGAGATGGCTCTGGCCTTCCTCGCCGAGATGGAGCATGACCCGGAAGACGGCCACAACATCGCCTTCCTCTCCGCCTCCACCGACGGCTCAGACGGCCCTACCGACGCGGCCGGGGCCTTTGCCTCGGCCGAACTGCTCACCCGAGCCCGCGAGGCCGGCCTGTCGCTGCAGGAGGCTCTGCGGGCCAACGACTCGTATCATTTCTTCGCGGCCCTGGACGGGCTGTACAAGACCGGGCCGACGCGGACCAATGTCTGCGACCTGCATATCCTGCTGGTGACGGCAGGGGAATAAACCTGCCCTCTATCAGGGCGGAAGGCGGGGAGAAGGGAAAATTCTGAATGACTGCGGGCGCGGATCGGGCGGAACAACGCCCAATT
>CAZFPV010000198.1:0-4645 GCA_964521155.1 uncultured Desulfobulbus sp.
GACTGAACGGGTCGTATTCGGCGATTCGTTGCCGCATCAGCCGGAAGCGGTCGAGGCGGGCCGGGAACTCGCGGCCGATCTCGTCCGTCAGCAGGTCGGGGTCATTGGCAAACAGCAGGCGCCGGCCGGGAAAGCGAATCTCCGAACCGATCTGCTCACGCACGGCGAAGTCCCGGCGGGAGAGGCGCAGTTGCCGGAACAGTCGGTTGAGCGGGGCCTGCTTGTCGCCGGGCGGGGCGAAATTGGTCATCGCATGCAGGCCGGTTTCCAGCAGCCGGCCCTGGCGGTGATAGTAGGAGTTCAGTCCGCCGGGCAGGGCGTGCTGCTCGAGTATGAGGGTGCTGTGGCCGAAGCGGGCCGAACGGATGCCCGCCGCAAGGCCCGAGAGCCCCGCGCCGATGATGACGAGCCGATATGCAGCCATGTGTGCATGCAAGTACCGCCGGACAGGGGAAACCGCCCCGAGGACCGGCTCCTCCGTGCACGGAAAAATCAGACGTTTTGCAACTTGGGTTCGAGATAGTTGACGCAGCTGGTCAGGGTCGCCAGGTGCGGGTACTCCTCTTCCGGGATCTGCAGCTTGTAGCGTTTGCGCAACTCCATGACAATATCGAGAAAATCCATGGAATCAAGTTCCAGCTGATCGCGCAGGGGCGCATTGGCGTCGAGATTGCCAAGTTCAGCTTCTTCGTCAATATCTGCTATGATTTCAAGGATAACGTCCTTGATTTCGTCACGACTCATGCAACAGCCCTCAAGCAAGAAAGAAAAATTACGAAATTCGGCAAAAGCCGAGAGACATACCATACACCATCTCAGTTCGCCACAAATCTCTCCACAATGACCACCGAATTGATCCCCAGCATGCCAAACGAGTTATTGAGGATGGCATCGACCCGCTCCACCTGCCTGGGCTGGTTGGCCACCAGTCCGGGAAGTTCGCACTCCGGGTCCGGCTCGTCGAGATTGATGGTGGGATGGACCAGATTGTCGGTGAACGACGGCAGGTTGCCGGCCAGCTCGAGCACCCCGGCCGCACCCATGGCATGGCCGATGCTTGACTTGGTGTTGTTGATCCAGGTGTTGGCGCAGCCGGCAAAGGTGTCGCGCAGGGCAGCACACTCCTCGACGTCGCCCTGCTTGGTCCCGGTGGCATGGGTGTTGACGATGGTGATGTCCTCGGGCCGCAGATCGGCCCGGCGCAGGGCCAGTTCCATGCACTCGCGCTGACGCGGGCCATGCGGCAGGACAAAATCCTTGGCGTCCGAGTTCATGGCGTAACCGGTGATTTCACCGTAGATTGTTGCCCCCCGCTCCAGGGCGCGGTCCAGCCGCTCCAGGGTGAAGACGCAGCCCCCCTCGGAGATAACGATGCCGTTGCGCTGCAGATCGAACGGGCGGCTGGCCCGGGTGGGGTCGCTATGCTCGGCCAGGGCGCCCTGGGCCCGGAAACTGGCGAAGATGCCAAAGGAGCCGACGCACTCGGAGATACCGCCGCACAGGGCCAGATCCACCTCGCCGAGGCGGAGCATCTGCACGCCCTGAATCAGGGCCGCATTGCCGGCGGCGCAGGCCGCGCCAATGGAGTAATGAGGCCCGGTAATGCCAAGATTCATGGAGATCTCACCGGCCGGGTTGTTCAGGACCGTGCGCGGGTTGTGATGGTGGGTCCAGTAATTGACGTCGTGACCATATTGGCCGATGTTGTAGACCTCGTTTTCAGTCTCCACAGTGCCGTGCTCGGTCAGGCCGATGTAGATGCCGGTGGCGGCGCGTTCGTAACCAGAAAAATCGATGCCCGCGTCGAGCAGGGCCTCGTTGGCGCAATACACGCCGAGGCAGCCGGCACGGGTGCCGCGACTGTTCTCCCGCTTCTTGCGGTAGCGGGTCTCGGCGAACTGGCAGATCCCGGCCGGGTGCAGGCCCATGTAGCGCAGGTCGATGGTGGTGACGCCGCTCGTTCCGTCCAGCAGGTTGGCACGGAAATCCGTGAGATTCGATGCGCCCGGCGCGGCCAGGCCGACGCCGGTGATGACGATGCGCCGCTGCGCAAGGGATGGTTTCATTGCTCCGTTCAGTCCCAGAAATCCGGTTCAGGCGAGCATTGCCCGAACAAAGCCGGCCACGCTGGTCATGGCCTCGTCTAGTTTATCCGGCATGGTTCCGCCGGCCTGGGCCATGTCCGGCCGACCGCCGCCCTTGCCGCCGACAATGGTCGCTACCCGGTTGATCAGGTCGCCGGCCTTGATCCGGGCAGTGTGCTCCTTGCCGACCATGGCCAACAGCGCGGCCTTGCCCTCAAACTCGCCGCCGAGAACGATGACGCCGTCCGGCATGTGGTCGCGCACCTTGTCGCCGATCTCCCGCAGGGTCTTGGGTGAATCGAGCGGCACTCGGCTGGCAAGCACCTTGACGCCCTCGATCTCGATCACCGAGGCCAGCAGCTGATCGAGATCAGACAGGGCCATGGAGGCGGTGAGGGTCGCGATCTGCCTTTCCAGCTCCTTCTGCCGTTTCATCAGGCCGTTGATCTTCTCCACCGCGCCCTCGACCGGTCCGGAGATGGCCGCGCTGATGTCTGCCGCCTGGCGTGCCAGGTCCTGCACCCAATGCAGGGCGCCCGCGCCAGTCACGGCCTCGATGCGGCGTACGCCGGAGGCGATGCCGGTCTCCACGACAACCTTGAAGAAGCCGATGTCGCCGGTCATGCGCGCATGGGTGCCGCCGCACAGTTCCTTGCTGAACTCGCCAACGCTCACCACCCGTACCTCGTCGCCGTACTTTTCGCCGAACAGGGCCATGGCGCCCTCGGCAATGGCCTGCTCCCGACCGAGCAGGGCGGTGGACACCGGCACGTTGCGGCGGATCTCGGCATTGACCAGCTGTTCAATGGTGAAAATCTCGCCCAGGGTCAGGGGCGAGAAATGGGTAAAGTCGAAGCGCAGCCGGTTGTGATCAACCGCGGAGCCTGCCTGCTTGACATGGTCGCCCAGCACCTTTTTCATCGCCGCCTGCAACAGGTGGGTGGCGGTGTGGTTGAGGGCAGTGGCATTCCTGCGCTCGGAGACGCTCAATTCGACCCGGGCGCCAACGGTCAGCGTCCCCTGGACCAGCTGCCCCTGATGCAGGATCAGCCCCTCGAGGGGGGTCAGGGTTTTTTCGACTACGAACCGGCCACCCGGCCAGGTGATCTCGCCCTGATCGCCAATCTGCCCGCCGGATTCGGCGTAAAACGGTGTCTGGCCGCAGAAGACGCGCAGTTCCTGGCCCGCCTGGGCCTCGTCAACCAATTGCCCCTGGGCGTTGACGATGCCTTCGACCGCAGCAACGCCCTGGGCGGTGGCGTAACCAATGAACTCCGCCCGTTTGCCCTGGCTGGCCAGTTCGATGATCCCGGCCTCGAGATGGCCGACGTCGCTGCCTTTCCAGGACTTCCGCGACTGCTCGCGCTGCTGCTGCATGGCGCTGGCGAATCCCGCCTCGTCAAAACGCACGCCCTTTTCGATGGCCACATCACGGACAATGTCCACCGGGAAGCCGTAGGTGTCGTAGAGCTTGAAGATGAAATCGCCGGGGATCTCGGCCTGCTCGCCCTGCGCCTTCTTCAGGTGGCGGATTTCCTGGTCGAGTTTGTTCAGGCCATGATCCAAGGTCTCGCCGAAGCGGGCTTCCTCGTTGGTGACCACCTTGGCCAGCAGTTCGCGGGTCTCCCCCAGATGCGGGTAGGCATCGAGCATCAGCTCGGTTACCAGGGCGCAGACGCCGGGGAAGAACGACTGCAGCCCCAGGGCGCGACCATAGCGGATGGCCCGGCGCATGATCCGGCGCAGGACGTAGCCCCGGCCCTCGTTGGAGGGCAGGACGCCGTCGGCGACGAGAAAGGTGGTGGCACGGGCGTGGTCGGCGATGACCCGCATGGAGACGTCGTCGGCGCGATCCTGATGATACTGCTTGCCGGCCAGCGCGGCCACGTGGTCGATGATGCCGGTGAACAGGTCGCAGTCGAAATTGTTGTGCTTGCCTTGAAGCACGGCCGCCACTCGCTCCAAGCCCATGCCGGTGTCAATGGAGGGCTTTGGCAGCGGCGTCATCGTGCCGGTCTCGTCCCGGTAATACTGCATGAAGACCAGATTCCACAGCTCGAGAAAGCGGTCGCAGTCGCAGCCCAGGGCGCATTCGGGCCGGCCGCAGCCGACCTCGGCGCCCTGATCGATGTGGATCTCGGAGCACGGACCGCAGGGGCCGGTGTCGCCCATGGCCCAGAAATTGTCCTTCTCTCCCATGCGGACGATCCGGCCGGGACGCAGGCCCTCGACCTGCTCCCAGAGCAGGTGGGCCTCGTCATCGTCGTCGTAGATGGTGACCCAGAGATGGGCCGGGTCGATCTTCAGCCGCTGGGTGAGGAACTCCCAGGCAAAGGCGATGGCCTCCTTCTTGAAATAATCGCCAAAGGAGAAGTTGCCCAGCATCTCAAAAAAGGTGTGGTGCCGCGCGGTGTAGCCAACATTTTCCAAATCGTTGTGCTTGCCGCCGGCTCGCACGCTCGGCTGGGCCGTGGTGGCCCGCACATAGGGACGGGTTTCCTCGCCCATGAACACCTTCTTGAACTGCACCATGCCCGAATTGACAAACAGCAGCGTGGGGT
>CAZFPV010000199.1:0-4601 GCA_964521155.1 uncultured Desulfobulbus sp.
GACCAGGCCCTTGACCTCGGCCACCGTCACGGCGCGCGTCAGGAAGGCCAGGGAGTAGCGGGCGGCAGCGGCAGGGTCAAACTGACGGTGCAGCCGGGTTCGTCCGAATCGACGATCCCGATCGCGCCGTGGTGGTTGTCGAGGATCTGACGGACGATGGCCAGGCCCAGGCCCGTGCCGTCGGCCCGATTGGAGAAGAAGGGCTCGAAGACCTTTTCCCGCAGTTCCACCGGGATGCCCGGCCCCAGGTCACGGATCTCCATGGTTATCGCCTGCTGCCCACCGTTGGTTTCCCGGGCGGCGAGCACAATGCTCCCAGGTTCGCTGCCCACCGCCGCACAGGCGTTTTCGAGTACCTGGGTGAGCACGACCTGCACCTGCTGGCGATCGCCCCAGCAGTTCAGATTGGTCTCAATCTCCCGGCGTATCCCCGCCGCGGCCGCACCATGGCTCCCTGCCTGCAGTTTCGCCACCACCTCGTCGACCAGCCGGTTGAGATCAAACCACTCTGGCTGCACTTGCGCCGGCCGGGCGAATTGGAGGAAATCGGTGATCAGCTTGGCCATCCGGTCCGACTCCCGCAGAATGATTGCCAGCAGAGGCTTGAAGGTCGCTGGATCGATGGCGGCGGTGTTCTCCTCGTCCAGGGCCAGGATCTGGGCTGAGCCGGAGATGGCGGCCAGGGAATTCCTGAACCCGTGGGCCACGGAGGCGCTCATCTCGCCGATGGCGGCCATCCGTTCGGCCTTGCGCATCTGCTGCTCCATCCGCTCGATCTGGCTGATATCCTGCAGCGTAATCACCCGCCACTTGGCTGGCTGCTCGTCCCGTCCCTTGTCCACCGGCATGTTGAGATTAGAAAACGAGTAGCCGAGCCGGATCATGGTCCCGTCCTTCTTCCTGAAATCGCAGACGCTCCGGCCCTGTCGACCCTCCTGCAGCGAGATGGCGGGAAAGCGGCTGGCAAAGGGCTGCCCCAGCACCAGTATGCGGGAAAAACCGGTAATTCGCTCGGCCGCCTGGTTGCAGGAGGTGACTAGATCGCGGCTGTCGGTGGTGACGATGCCGGTGGAGATGTCGTCGAAGATCTGCTTGTAGAGGATGGTCAGCCGGTCGAATTCCAGCGCGGTCTGGCTCAGTTTCTCCTCGGTGCGGCGCAGTCGCCTGGCCAGCATGCCGCTCAGCAGGGCGGCGAGGAAAAAAAGCAGACCATAGGTGGCAAAAAGATTGGTGGCGCCGATGAGGTTGTCCGGCGCCTTGTAGGGTGCATGCTGGAAATAGCCAGGCACCCAGCGCAGAAACTCAGTTGCCAGGACCACGCCGTAGAGCATGGTGGCGGAGGCGGCGAGGAAAAGCCCCCCGGTGCGGTAGAGAATCAGGCCGGCGGCGATGATCGGCAGGAGAAAGACCGGCGCGAACAGGGAATGGCTGCAGCCGCTGGCGTACACCAGCGCAGCGGTAAATACGGTGTCGCAGAAGAGCTGGAACAGGCCGAAGCCTCGCACTGATCTGGTCAGGCGTTGGAGGATGATCGCCGAGCCGAGAGAATGGGCGTAGACGGCGGCGAGGAAGGCCACGGTCAGGGCGGGAGGCGGCAGGCTGACGGTGTGGCCCTTGCGGTGGAAGAACAAGGCCAGACCCGTGAGGATGGTGTAGAGAAACACCCGGATCAGGATCCACCAGAGGATATGGCGGCGGGTTTCCTGTTCGCTGTCGGCAACGGGGCTGAGCACCCTGGCAAGGGACTGGAACATGGGGTGGCTGCGCGTTCGGGTTGGAGGGCGGGCGGTGGCGGCGATCGGATCGGGCGCCGCGTTTCAGTCGATGTTGTGTTTTTTGGTCTTGTAGCGCAAACTGCGGAAACTGAGTTTGAGCAGGTCGGCGGCCCGCATCTTGGAGTTGTCCGCCTTGGCCAGGGCATGCAGGATCATTTCCTTCTCCACCCGCTGGAGGATGTCCTCCAGGCCCCGGTCGAACAGTTCCTGCTCGTCGTGGGCGGCGACAAACAGCGGCGTCTCCGCCAGGTCCCCGGTCCTGGCCGGCTTGGCCTTTTCCTGACGATGCAGGGAAAGGATAAGGCTCTCCGGCAGGATGATGTTGGAGGACTCCAGGGCCACACCTCGCTCGATGATGTTCTCCAGTTCGCGTACGTTGCCGGGAAAGTCATACTGCATCAGCACTTCCATGCCGTAGGTGGAGATGGTCTGCACCTCCTTGCCAAGCCGGGCCGAGTATTTTTTAAGGAAATGGTCGACCAGCAGGGGCACGTCGCCGATGCGTTCGCGCAGGGGCGGCATGCGGATTGGCACCACCGCCAGCCGGTAATAGAGGTCCTCGCGGAACTTGCCGTCGATGATCTCCTGCTCAAGCACCCGGTTGGTGGCGGCGATGATGCGGACATTGACTTGCCGGATCCTGGTCGAGCCCACGGCCATGACCTCCCGTTCCTGCAGGACCCGCAGCAGCTTGGTCTGGATAATGGGCGTCAGTTCCCCGATCTCGTCGAGGAAGGCGGTGCCGCCGTCAGCCTGCTGGAAGAGGCCCGGTTTGTCGGCAATCGCGCCGGTGAACGAGCCTTTGACGTGGCCAAATAGTTCGCTCTCCAGCAGACTTTCCGGGATGGCGCTGCAGGTGATGGGAACAAAGGGCTGGTCCGCCACCCGGGATCGCTTGTGGATGGCCTTGGCCACCAGTTCCTTGCCTGTGCCCGATTCGCCGTAGATGAGCACGTTTGCCGGGGTGGGCGCGATTTTGGCGATCAGGTCGAAGAGCTTCATCATCTCCGGGCTGCGGCCGATGATCTCGGGAAAACCATCATCCGAAGCTACTCCGGCCTGCTGTTTTTTCTTCATCGCCGCCCGGATGACCCGCTTGATCTCCTCGACGTTGAAGGGCTTGGTGATGTAGTCAAAGGCCCCGTGCTTCATCGCCGTGACCGCATCGTCGGGCGAGGCAAAGGCGGTGATCATGATCGCCGCCGTCTCCGGCCGCAGTTCCTTGATCCGGGCCAGCAATTCCAGGCCGGTCATGCCCGGCATGCGGATGTCGGAAATCAACAGGTCAAACGGGGCCTTTTCCGCCAGAGCGAGCGCGGATTTGCCTTCAGCGGCGGTGGTCACCCGGTGTCCTTCCTTTTCCAGAAGGATCTTGAGAAACTCGCGCATGCTCAGTTCATCGTCGACAACAAGAATGCCAGCCATGACCTTCCTTTTAAAAATCCTTGCAAATCAATCCATTGGATATATGGGCCAGTGTATCCGCAAGGATAAGGCGAAGTCAAACAATATCCATACCGGTTTACAAGACATCGCGGATGGGGTAGAAGGGGAGCGGTTCTTTTCTTATGCCTTGCACCGGGTGCACCTCCATGAATCAACAGGAACAATTTGATCAGCAGACCCTGACCGAGCATTTGGCGGAGCTGCGCTCCTGCCTGCTGGTTTCGATGGCTGCCGTGGCAGTCGGCTTTGCCGTAAGCTATGGGTTTGTCCGCGAGCTTGCCGAATGGTTCCTGCGGCCCCTGATCGCGGTGCTGCCCGAGGGCAAGACGCTGATCTTCACCTCGTACCAGGAAGGGTTTTTTTTTATCTGAAGCTCGCCCTGGTTTTTGGCATCGTCCTGGCCAGCCCGGTCCTCTTTACGCAAATCTGGCGGTTCGTCTCGCCCGGTCTCTATTACCATGAAAAAAGGGTGCTGGTTCCCTTCACCCTGATTTCCACCCTGTGCTTTGTCGGCGGCACGGCCTTTGGCTATGTTGTCGTCTTCCCGCCAGCTTTTCGTTTCCTGGTCGGATATTCCAACGAGTTCCTCGAGGTCATGCCCGGGGTCGACGAGTATTTCTCGCTCGCCCTGCGGCTGTTCCTGGCCTTTGGCGTCATCTTCGAACTGCCGGTGTTCATGGTATTTCTCGCCAAGATCGGGGTGGTCAGCAAGCCCTTCCTCGCCAGGCATCGCAAATACGCCGTCCTGATCGCCTTCATCATCGCCGCCATCCTCACGCCCACGCCGGATGTGGTCAATCAGCTGCTCATGGCCGGGCCGCTGGTGCTCCTCTATGAGATCAGCATCGTTGCCGTGGGCCTGTTCGCCAGAAAGCCCTTGGCCGGCTTTCCGCCCAGGGCCGATCTTGACGGGACCTGACCCGCTCCGGACAGATCTGGGCGCGGGCAGGGTGCGCCGCCGGAAGTCCAATGCGGTCTTTGTGCTTGCCCAATGAGATAGAAGACGTGTAAGATAAGCACGTTAACTCGTCTGCCGAGGCAACGGCGCGGCCAGGAGCGCCGCCCGGCATGCCGACAACGCTGCCAACCGTCACCAGGAGGAACACCATGAGCTATATCGCGGATTTCGAGAAAGCCCTGCAGATCGGCCGGCCGCCGAACATCAGAACCCTGTTCCCCCATTCGCGCGCTCTGCTGGTCAGCGGCAAGGTAATTGACCGGGCCATGCTAGCCAAGGGCGGGGCCATGACCATCGCCGCCAACGGCCGCAGCAACCTGGTTATCCGCGGGGCTCTGCAGGCGGCGCAGCGGGCCAGGGCAGCCATCATCATCGAGATCGCCCGTTCCGAGGGCGGCGCCAGCGCCTACTGCGCCACCAAC
>CAZFPV010000200.1:0-4599 GCA_964521155.1 uncultured Desulfobulbus sp.
GATGGTCTCCATCTGCCTGATTGCCGCTGGGTCGTCAAGGAAGCCGGCGAGAAACTCGTAGAACTGGATGGTATCACGCTCGAACTCGATGGACTGATCGAGCACCTGGGCCAGGCTTGCGGCCTCGTCCAGCTGAGCCTCGTCCAGGGAAAAGGTCTGGCTGCGCACGATATCCTGGAGCAGCGAGCGGCCCATGGCCTCGAGTTCGGCCTGTTCCGGGGTAAGCGGTCCATCGAGGGTGAGGGCCGCGAATTGCACGCAATGACTGCGTTCCTCGTCGGCCATCCAGGTGAACAGCCGCGCCCGCTCCGGGTCGGTGCTGCGGAACGCGGCCCGGCGGTAGGCTGCCTCGCCGTTCTCTTCGATCTGGATGGCTATATTGCGGATATCCACCATGGTGAACATCGGTTTCCTCCGTGGATGTTACAAGTTGAGTCCCGGCAGCGTCAGGGCATCGCTGGATAGGAGCCGCGCCCCGGCCGCCTCCATCTCCCTGATGGCTCGTTCGGCGTCGCCGGGTTGCAGATCCACCCCGGCCACGGCATCGACCAGCAGGGTGACGCAAAACCCGCGCGCCAGCGCTTCCAGCACGGTGGCCCGGACGCAGTAGTCTGTGGCCAGGCCGCCGATGCAGAGATGCTGGACGCCATTGGCGGCAAGGATATCGGCAAGGGGCAGGCCTGCTTCCGAGACGCCTTCAAAGGCCGAGTAGCCGTCCGCCGCCGGGTCCATGCCCTTGGAGAGAACCACGGCCGTTTCGGGCAAATGGAGACCGGGGTGAAAGGCAGCGCCAGGGGTGTCGCGGACGCAGTGCACCGGCCAGGGACCGCCGAAGAGCTGAAAATGGCTGGTGTCCGGCGGGTGCCAGTCGCGGCTGGCAAACACCGGCAGACCGGCCGCAGCAAAGCGTTTTGCCAAACGGCTGAGCGGGGCAACCACCCGGTCGCCGTCGGGCACCGCCAGGGTCCCGCCGGGACAGAAATCGTTTTGTACATCGACAATCACCAGCGCCATGGGTGCCTGCATGCTATTGCCTCCCGGTTGCCGCGGCCTCGATCATGTCGCCGCGCAGCTGTTTGAGTCGGGTTGAGATCGATACCTTGTAGCGATGCGGATTGACAAAGCGCAGGCAGCCGGCGGGCAGCAGCCCCATCTCCCGGCGGCAGCGCGCGGCCATGGTCGCCAGAGGCTCCGGCGCCAGGGTGGGCGCGCCCTCCTCCATGACCACCTGGCGCAGGTCGACCAGACGCGTCCCCTCGGGCAGGGTGGTTGCGCGGAGCGGGTTGACCGGATCATAGACCCGGTCGCCTGGCTCCAGCGGACTCGTCCCTTCCAGGCAGATCACATCCTGGATGAACTCGCCGTCCGGGCCGATGGCCCGCAGCACCCGCTTGCGCCCGGGCAGGGTGGCCTTGGCGATGTCGCTAGTGAACTTCATCCGCGGTGTATCGTCCAGTTCCACCAGTTTATAGACTCCGCCGAGCGCCACGCCGCCAGCGCCGGACCCGGTCGCGAGCCGGGTGCCAACGCCGTAGATGTCCACCCGGCCGCCCTCGTCGCGGATCGAGTCAATGACCTGCTCGTCGAGTTCGTTGGAGGCGAGGATGCGCACCTCGGGGAACCCGGCCGCGTCCAGCATCCGTCGGGCCTCGCGGGAGAGATAGGCGAGATCGCCCGAATCAAGCCGGATACCGCGCAGGGCATGGCCGCGCTCGCGCAACCGGCCTGCCACGGTGATGGCGTTGGGTACCCCGCTCTTCAGGGTGTCGTAGGTATCGACCAGGAGCACGGTCGAGTCGGGAAAGGCGTCGGCATAGGCCTGGAAAGCGGTCAGCTCGTCGGCAAAGCTCTGCACCCAGCTGTGGGCGTGGGTGCCGCGCACCGGCAGACCAAATCGCATGCCCGCAAGCACGTTGCTGGTGCCCACGGCGCCTCCGATGCAGGCCGCCCGGGCGGCAGAGAGCCCGCCATCCGGTCCCTGGGCGCGGCGCAGGCCGAACTCGATCACCTCGGCCTCGCCCGCGGCATGGCTGATGCGGGCCGCCTTGGTGGCCACCAGGGTCTGGAAATTGATACTATTGAGCAGGATCGTCTCCACCAACTGGGCCTCGGCCAGACAGCCCGAAACCGACAGCAGGGGCTCGTGGGCAAAAACCACCGTGCCCTCGGGCGGCGCCACCACCTTGCCGCGGAAGCGGAACCCGCGCAGGAAATCGAGGAAATCAGGGGCAAAGAGGCCCAAGCTGGCAAGGTAGACAATCTCTTCCTCGGAAAAGCGAAGATGACGCAGGGTTTCCAAGGCTGGCGCAAGCCCGGCAAAGACAGCGTAGCCGCCCTCGAAGGGATTGGTGCGGAAGTAGAGGTCGAACACGGCCGGCAGATCGACCATGCCCTCCCGGAAATACCCGGCCAGCATGGTCAGTTCATAGAGATCGGTAAGCAGCGGCGAGGCGCGCATGGCAGGCTCCGCGAGAGGATGGACGAAGTGGCGCAAAGCAAGGTGGCAGGCATGCCATAGTACGCCCGTGAGCCGGCTAGGACAATCAGATTGTTTTCGCTGACAGATCGGCTCTACATTTTTTCTTGTTGGTGAACGTCTCCTCGCCGCAACGATTCCACCCCTTACCCGCCACCGGTTCTCAACCAAACCATCAGTACGCATCCGCATGAAATCCGGTGAAAAGAACGGCCCGGTTGGCCAAATCCCGTACCTGGACTTGACAATCGTCCGTCCGGGGGATAAAGGATGACCCATCCCGTTGACCGGTACGAACCGGCCGCAGCTTTTGGGCAGCGCCACGCGTCTGCCCTCCCTGCCGGCCTGTTGCCGATCCGCCACCCCCCGAAACGACGGCATCATCCCGGAGGTGCGCCAACAGCCCCCGAGCGGCCCCGCGCACCGACACATTCCAAGGATGAAGCCATGGAGCCCCGCATGACCCAGCCCGCGCAACAGCCCTTTGCCGACATACTCGCCGAATACGGCAGGGAGAGAGACAATCTCATTCCTCTGCTGCAGGAGGTGCAGGACCGGTATTCCTTTCTTTCGCCCGACGCGGTCCGCCAGGTGGCCGAACACCTGGAGCTTTCGGAAAACGACGTCTACGGCGTGGCCACCTTCTATGCGCAGTTCCGCTTCACTCCGCCTGGCCTGCATCATGTCCGGGTCTGCCAGGGCACGGCCTGCCACGTGCGCGGCAGCGGCATGATTCTTGACGCCATCGGCCGGGCCACCGGCATCGAACCGGGACAGACCAGCGCCGACGGCAAGTACAGCCTGGAGCGGGTCGCCTGCTTCGGCTCCTGCGCGCTCGCGCCGGTGGTGGTGCTGGACGACAAGGTCTACGGCCGCATGACCGCCGCCAGGACGCAAAAGCTCATCGAGGGCAAGAAATGAGTCTGACGACGCAGGTCAACAAGGCGCAGGCGGAGTGGGCCGAGTTCGAGCGGCCGGAACAGCATCGCATCCTCATCGGATCGGCCACCTGCGGCCGAGCGGCAGGGAGCCTGGAAGTGCTGCGTGCCTTTACCAAAGAATTGGACAAGCGCGGCCTGGCCGAAACAACCAGGGTATATGAAGTCGGTTGCCTTGGTCTCTGCCACGCCGAGGTGCTGGTGGAGATGCGCGGCACGGACGGACGCCGGGTGCTGTACCAGGGCGTGGAGCCCAAGCATGTGCCCACCCTGATCGAGACGCAGCTGATCGGCGGCGAACCCCATCTGCCGCTGGTGCTGGCCATGATGGACAGCCCGGTGGACGCCATTCCGGCCTTTGCCGAGCTGCCGGTGATCAAGCCCCAGGTGCGGATCGTGCTGCGCAACTGCGGCCTCATCGACCCGACCAACCTCAACCATTATCTAGCCAGAGGGGGGTATCAGGGCATGGCCCGGGCCTTTACCATGGGGCCTGAGGCGGTGATTGACGAGGTCAAGGCCTCGGGGCTGCGCGGTCGGGGCGGCGCTGGTTTCCCCACCGGGGTCAAGTGGGGCTTTGCCCGCGGCTCGGCCGGCGCGGTGAAATACGTGATTTGCAACGCCGACGAGGGCGATCCCGGCGCCTTCATGGACCGCTCGGTGCTCGAGGGCGACCCCCACGCGGTGCTGGAGGGACTCTTGATCGCGGGCTACGCCATCGGCGCAGAGCACGGCTATGTCTACTGCCGGGCCGAGTACCCGCTGGCCATCGAGCGGCTGCAGGCCGCCATCGGCCAGATGCGCGCGGCTGGTTTCCTGGGGACAGACATTCTTGGTTCCGGATTTGGTTTTGACATCAAAATCAAGAAGGGAGCCGGCGCCTTTGTCTGCGGCGAAGAGACCTCGCTGATGCAGAGCATCGAGGGCAAGCGCGGCATGCCGCTGTCCAAACCGCCCTTTCCGGCGGTGTCCGGCCTGTTCGGCAAGCCGACCAACATCAACAACGTCGAGACCCTGGCCGCGGTCTCGGCCATTCTCGAGCGCGGCGCCGACTGGTACGCCGGCTTCGGCACCGAGAAGAGCCGGGGCACCAAGACCTTTGCCCTGGCTGGCAAGATCAACCGCACCGGGCTGATCGAGGTGCCCATGGGCATCACGCTGCGCACCATCATCGAGGAGATCGGC
>CAZFPV010000201.1:0-4596 GCA_964521155.1 uncultured Desulfobulbus sp.
CTTGATACGCTGACGCGTTTGTCCACGGCGATGATAAAAATGCGCGGTCGGGAGTGCGGAAGCCAGCGCACAGCGTCAAGCAGTATGGCGCCGACCCGGTAGCCGCGTTGCACCAAGGCCTCGTGCAACTGGCGATAATGTTCACCCGCATGGGTGGAGACTAGGCCAACCACGTTTTCGGCGGCAAGAACAGGAGGCCTCCGGGGCATTTCATCCATGACGCGCAGCCACTCCCAAACCAGGCCGCTGCGCTTGGCTCTGATTCCCTCGCCGCCGCCAGCAAGGGAAAGATCCTGGCAGGGGAAGCTCGCCCACGAAAGCATGGCGGGCGGCACTTCGGCGCCATGCACCTTGGTGATGGAGCCAAGGATAAAGGGCGTCCCTTCGTGATTGGCCCAAAAGACGGCGGCTTTTTTGCTGCAGATGTCGTTCATCCACACTGGTTTGAAGAACGGAGAAAGGGCAAGGCTGACAAGACCACTACCGGCGAAAAAATCGAGAAAAGCGGGGCGGGCATCAGCTTCGTTAACTGGCCGAGGCGAATGAAAGAGGCTGTATTGCAGGGCCAGAGGCGAGAAATTCATGGGTTAGACCGCTTGGTTGGAACGAGAAACTTGGAGAGACAATGTTGCAGACGCATGGCGAGCGCCGGCAGGTCGCGCAACTCGCATTCCCAGACAACCAGCACGCGCCATCCTTCAGCTTCAAGCACTGCCTGGTGGGAAGCGTCGCGGGCTACGGTGCGTTTGAACTTGGTCGTCCAGTAGTCGGCGTTACTTACCGGGGTTGAGGCTCTTTTACAGTTCGGGTGCCGGTGCCAGAAGCACCCGTGAACAAAGACGACGGTCCGGTGCTTCGGCAGGACAATATCCGGTTTGCCCGCGAGTTTCCTCCCCTGCACCCTGAATCGGAATCCCAAACGATGGAGGAGGGACCGGACGACTATTTCCGGCGTCGTGTCCCGCCCTTTTACCTGCGTCATGGTCCACCGTCGCTGTTCCGGACTGAGGTTGTCCATGATGGGAGATCGCTCTTTCTGTTTTACATGCTCTCCGTTCCATGAACCGGCACCCGGTTCGTGCTGGAACAGGCAAGCCCGTTTCAGGGCGTTGCCGGGCGGGTGGTCTGGACGCTGGCGACGTTGGTTTTTCGTTGCTGCAGGCCGTTTGCAAAGGCGTAGCGGGCTTCGGTGACCTCGACCGCGGGCGGGTAGCGGGTGAGTTCAAAGAGGAGGTAGCCGCGCAGCAACCCGCGCCAGAAGGCCATGTGGGGCGAGCCGGAGTGGCGCATCAGGTTGCCGGCGGTCATGCGGAAGGGGAAGATGTGCACCGCGAACGATGGCTGGCCCGAGTTGAGGGCGAAATCGGCAATGGTGTAGATCTCCTCGATGGCCGGGTCGGTCATGGCGAAGCAACCGACGGAGTCGCGCTTGCCATGCACCATGATCAGGCCGCCCGAGGCCTTGTGCACCTGGTCGTATTCGTTGGGGTAACCGATATTGAAGGCCAGGTGGTAATTGCTCCTCGGGTTGAGGCGGGTCGGTGTGACCTCATAGAAGCCCTCCGGCGCCTGCAGGTCGCCCTCACGCATTTTCGGACCCAGCTTGCCGGAAAAGTTGGCGACGCGATAGGTCTTGAACCGCTGGAAGGTTTCGCCCTTTTTTACCCACAGTTCCAGTTCCTTTTCATCCTTGAAGATGCGGACAAAGATCGGGGCGCCGAGTCGCAGCGAGGCCTTCTTGAACTCTTCCCGGAGCATGGGCTCGCGCTTGGTGCGTACCTCCTGGGAGAGCGGACTCTGCGGCGTAACCACGCCCATTTCCACCGGTTGCGGCTCGCGGGGCGGCGTCGGCGTGGGCGGCGGCAGCTGGGTCTGGGTGGTCTCCGGCTCGGGCGCCGGCGGCGGCTTGACCTTGCGGGAACAGCCTGGGCCGACGGTCAGCAGGGTCAAAACCAGGCAGGCAATGCACAACATTCTTGCCTTGACGGCGCCTTGGGATCCGGTGCTCTTCGTTTTTTCCATATCCTGGGTCGTTTTTGCGCGCATAGGTTGTGCTTGTTTGGTGATGCGCCGGCTGCCGCCAGAGCCTGGAGCGGCGGCGCGACAGATCAGGTGAACTGTCCCTTCATCCCCGGTTGTTTTCCTGGCCGTCCTGCAGCAGGGCCAGGGCGGCGTGGACGATGCCGTCCGCATCGATGCCCGCTACCCGCCAGAGAACAGATTGCGGCCCCTGCTCGATGAACCCGTCGCCATAGCCGAGCATTGTGAGCGGTGGTCGCAGGCCGCGCTCAGCAAGCATCTGCAGCACCGCGCTGCCAAATCCGCCCTGGACGCTGTTGTCCTCGATGGTGATCACCCGTCCGGTCCGCGCAGCCCAGTCGGCGATGAGCTCGCCGTCCAGCGGTTTGAGGAAGCGGGGGTTGATGACCGCGGCCTGTATTCCCTGTTCGCCAAGGCGTTCGGCCGCGGCCAGGGCCGGGTAGACCCGGTTGCCGATGGGCAGCAGGAGCAGGTCCGTTCCCTCGCGCAGCAGTTCGCCTTTGCCCAGAGGCAGGCATGCAAACTCGGCGTCCAGGGCGACGCCCTCACCGCTGCCGCGGGGGTAGCGGATCACCACTGGCCCGGGGTGGTGCAGGGCGGTGTGGAGCATGTGCTGCAGTTCGTTCTCGTCCTTGGGCGCCATCAGCACCAGGTTGGGGACGCAGCGGAGAAAGGCGAGATCAAAGACACCGTGATGGGTCGGCCCATCGGCGCCAACCACGCCGCTGCGGTCGAGAGCAATGGTCACCGGCAGGTTGGGCAGGCAGACGTCGTGGATCAGCTGGTCCAGGGCCCGCTGCATGAAGGAGGAGTAGACGGCGAAAAAGGGGTGCATCCCTTCCAGGGCAAGGCCGGCGGCAAAGGTGACGGCATGCTGTTCGGCGATGCCGACGTCGAAAAACCGGTCCGGGAACTCGGCGGCAAAGCCGGTGAGGCCGGTCCCCCCCGGCATGGCGGCGGTGATCGCCGCCACCCGCTCGTCCTGGCGGGCCAGGCGGCAGAGCGTGTTGCCAAAGACCCTGGTGTAGGAGACCGCGCTGCCGCCCGATTTGATCGGGGCGCCCGTGGCGACCTCAAACGGACCGATGCCGTGATACTCGCCCGGATTGGTTTCCGCCGGCTTGTAGCCCTTGCCCTTGGTGGTGATCACATGCACCAGCACCGGGCCATGACTGTTATCGCGAACGTTTTCCAGGGTGGCGATCAGGTCGTCGAGCTCATGGCCGGGGATGGGGCCGACATACTTGAATTTCAGGGCCTCGAAAAGCATGCCCGGGGTGAAGAAGCCCTTGAGACTTTCCTCGCTCTTGCGCAGCACGCTGAGGATGTTCTCACCCACCGAGGAGAGCGCCATCAACCGCTCCTCGATGTGGTCGCGCAACCGGCGGATGGTCTTGCCGGTCATCTTGCGGCTGAGAAAGCTGGAGAGGGCGCCGACGTTTTTCGAGATCGACATCTCGTTGTCGTTGAGCACCACGATCAGGTCCCGACCCAGGTCGCCGGCGTGGTTCAGGCCCTCGAAGGCCATGCCGGCGGTCATGGAGCCGTCGCCGATAATGGCGATGACCTTGCCGTCCCGCCTCTGCACGGCCTTGGCCGCAGCCATGCCCAGGCTGTAGGAGATGGAGGTCGAGCTGTGGCCGGCCTCGACCGGATCGTACCGGCTCTCCGACCGCTTGGGAAAGCCGCTCAGTCCCTTGTGCTGACGCAGGGTGGCGAAGCGGTCCCGGCGACCGGTGAGCAGTTTGTGGGCATAGGCCTGATGGCCCACATCCCAGACCAGCTGGTCGTTTGGCGTGTCGAAGACGTAATGCAGGGCCAGGGTCAGCTCGACCACGCCCAGGCTCGGGGCCAGGTGGCCGCCGGTCTGGGCCACGGTGGCGATGATGGTGTCCCGCAGTTCCCGGGCAAGCGTTTCCAGTTCCGGCAGGCTGAGATCGCGCAGGTCCGGGGGGGAACCGATGGCGTCCAGCAGCTGGTATCGCCGATCGGCGTGGGTGTCGACAATGAGCATGAGGGTTATTTCTTTCGTTCAACGATATATCGGGCGAGCAGTCGGAGCGGCTCGGCTTTGTGGTCAAAAGGGGCCAGCGCGGAGATGGCTTCCTGCACCGCCTCCCTGGCCATGGTGCGTGAGGTCTCGCGGCCAAACAGCGAGGGATAGGTAACCTTGTCAGACCTGATGTCGCTGCCCGCCGGCTTGCCCAGTTCCTCGGTGGTGGCCTCAACGTCGAGCAGGTCATCGACGATCTGGAAGGCCAGGCCGATGTGGTCGCCGTAGGCACGGAGCGCCTCTTCCTGATCCGGATCCGCGCCCGCGACCATGGCGCCGCTGGCCACCGCGGCGGTGATCATGGCCCCGGTTTTGCTGCGGTGGATGGCCCGAAGGGTTTCGTAGACCACCTCTTTGCCCTCGTAGATCATATCCAGCGACTGTCCCCCGACCATGCCCAGGGGGCCGGCGGCGCGGGCGATGGCCTCGATGATGCGGATCCGGCTTGTAGCGTCGATGGCGGCGGTCTCCCGGCCGCTGAGCAGGTCAAAGGCAAAGGTCAG
>CAZFPV010000202.1:0-4585 GCA_964521155.1 uncultured Desulfobulbus sp.
GGTCACCTGGATGCCGGAGGTCTGCAGGGCCTCACAGGCTTCCACCCCAATCAGGCCCCCGCCAATGACCACGGCTTTCTTGACCTGCCCTGCATCGCGAATGGCGCGCAAATAATCGGTATCAGCCATGGAGACCAGGGTGGTGACCCCGTTCAGGGTAATGCCCGGGATGGGCGGCATGTTTGCCCTGGCTCCGACGGCGATAATCAGTTTGTCATAGGCTATGGTCTGTTCTTCGCCGCTCTTGAGATTGCGGCAGACAACCTGTTTTTCCAAGCGGTTAATGGCCACAGCCTCGGTCTCGACCAGGGCCCTGATCTTTTTCGCTTTCTGAAAAAACACCGGATCACGGACCACGCCGGCCGGCGTGCACAGCAACTGGCTGCGATCATCGAACACCCCGCCGACGTAGTACGGGTAGCCGCAGGAGGCCATGGACAGGTCCGGAGCCTTCTGGACCAGGGTGATGTCCGCGAATTCATCGAGTCTTCTCGCCTTGGCGGCGGCCTTGGCACCGGCGGCGGAACCGCCAAGAACAACAATCTTTTTCACTGTCACGCTCATATCCTCTTGCTATGGTTTATAAAACAACGTATCCGGGCTTGATTGCCCAACTGTTCCTCACGCATTTCTCGCCTGGACACGCAACATGCCCAGTATCCCCCTGATGGCACGGTAATAGGGCTCATCCGCTCCCGAGGCCTTGGCCAGGACGTATCCCCCCTGCACCACGGCGGCAATGGTGGCGGCGCCATCATCGGCATCGAAGGTGGCGGCGAATTCACCATGGGCCTGCCCCTCTGCCAGCACCTCCCGTAACCGCTCATGCAACCAGGCAAAGGTTTCCGCAACGGGCCGATGCAGTTCGGGATTGGCGACAATCTCGGGGTCCGCGGTCAATCGACCCAATTGGCAGCCCTGCAGCACCTGCCGTTCCTCCAGCAGAAACGACTCGATTCGGGAATAAGCGCTTCCCGGCCGTACGAGACGGGTTTCGGTAAACGCTTTGAGTTGTTCGGCGCAGCGCTGAATGGCTGCCAGGGCGAGATCCGCCTTGCCGCCAAAATGGTGGTACATGCTGCCCTGGCCGACGCCGGCCCGCTGTTGGATCGCCTTGGGACTGGTGCCCACATAGCCGCGCTCCCAAAGGAGCGCCTGGGTGCTGGTTATTAATCGTTCGCGTGTTTCCATGGTTTTCTAATAGTGGTTGAGATGTACATACTGGTAGGTACAATTATTGCGCTGTCAGTGCAAGGAAAAAACGCATTCCTGATCCGCGCTGGCTGAGCAGGGAACGAGTGATCGCAACTCGCTTGTGTCAACCGCCGAGACACCCTGGGAATGTCGCCGTGAAGGCGGTATTCCCAGGGTATGCTTGCAGGCAGTTCCTGGCGGCTGAATGAATTCGCGGCGGCGTCTTCAGTCGTGCAGCATCGGGTTGGTCTGCCGCTCCTCGCCGATGGTGGTGGGGTGGCCGTGGCCAGGATAGACCAGGGTGTCGTCGGGCAGGGTCAGTAGCCGCTGGGTGATGCTCCGCCGCAACAGGGCATGGTCATGACCCGGGAAGAGGCCGGGCAGGGCCACGCCGATCCGTCCCTTGAGCAGGGTGTCGCCGCTGAAAAGCTTGCCATGGCCATACAGGCAGATGCTGTCCGGGCTGTGACCAGGTGTGTGCAGCACGGTCAGCCGCAGGCCGTCCACCGCAAGCAGGTCGCCGTCAGCAAGCGCCCGATCCGGGGGGAAGGGCAGGCGGAAGGGGATGAACTGCAGGCCGGGGATGATCAGTCGCGGTTGGGACGCAGCCTCATCAGTCTCGGCGACGCAGGCGGCGAAGCGCGCGCCGGTTGCCTTGCGTACCTGATCCAGCCCACTGCAGTGGTCGATGTGCGCATGGGTGAGCACGATCCAGGCAATGGTCAGGTCCATGGCTTTGACATGCGCAAGGATGCGCTCGGCCTGCACGCCCGGATCGATGATGAGGCCCAGGCCGCCAGGCTTTGCGGCGATGATGTAGGTGTTGGCGCTAGCGGGTTTGCCTTCCAGTATGCGCACGATCATGCGGTTCTCTCCTGGTGGGGTGGCGGCCGGGTCTGGCAACCTTCCCGCCCGGCGCAGTTCTTCAAGGGTCTGATGGAAGGCGGTTGGCCTGCGGCCAGGGCCGCGGAACCAGGCCTGCAGGTCGGCCAGATCGTCGATGTCCCGCAGGGGCGCCAGCTGGCTTGTCGAGAGGCCAAACCGCTGCAGCTGCCGCAGGCTCTGGGCCAGCACCTGGTCCGTGCTCCAGGCTATGTCCTGGAACAGCTCGGCCCGGAAGCTCTTCTGCTGCAGGCCGATCAGGCCGTAGCCGCCATCCAGGGCCGGGGCGATGACCGCATCATGGTTTTCCAGGGCGGCGGCTGCAATGAACAGTACAGCCACGTCGAGATCGGGCAGATCGCTGCCGATCAGGATCGCCCGGGCAAAGCCTTCATCAAAGCAGTGCCCAAAGGCAGCGGCCATCCGTTGGCCGATGTCGCCTATGACCTGAGGATAGATTCGGGCGGCTGCTTGTGTCCATTGATTCGGCAATGCAGCGGCTTCCTCGCCATCATGAAAAAGTACGAGCGGCAAACCGCTGGCCAGCACACCCCCAAGGATATCGCTGACCATGGCCCGGTAGAGGGTGCAGGCAGCCGCATCGCCGATGGCCGCAGCCAGCCTGGTCTTGACCTGACCCGGAATTGGAACCCGGACCATCAGGGCCACGGCCGTGGGGCCGGTCGGTTCAGCCATGGTTTGCTCTCTCGGTTCGTTCACTCTCTGGTCCTTCGATCAGGCGGAAGATCGGCGCCAGCAGGCCCAGATACCAGACAAAACAGAGCAGGCCAGCGAGGGCGTCGATGGGCCGGAGGTTCAAGACGCGGGCGATCCAGCGGTCATGCAGTCGCAGCAGCGGCGAACTGTCCGGTCCGAGCCACGGCCGCAGGCAGACATCAACAAAGAACAACGGTTGCCAGGCATTCTCGCGCAGATATCGGCCCAGGTCATGGAAGACGCGCACCGTTCCAGCCAGGCCCCAGTCGTGACAGATCATCGAGCGGATCAGCGCGAAAAAAGGCGACAGCCGCAGTCTGCCGGTCTCGGCCTGAGCACGATAGACGCCGGGCGCGCGGGCAAAGAAGGTCTCCATGCCAATGGCGTGCATGCCCATGATGATGCCCATGAGCAGGTAGCGGCGATGGAATCCCTCGGTCTCGAAGCGCCGGGCCGAGGTCTCCAGATGGCCGGGCAGGGTGATCCAGCGCGCCTGGGCCCGGATCCGTTCTGCCAGGCGCTGGTCTTCGAGAAAGGGCAGTCGCTGGTCAAAGCCGCCGAGCCGTTCAAACAGGCCCCGGGTCAGCAGACAGCCCTGGTCGCCGTTGGTGGTGTTCGCCCGGTTGAGTGCTGTTTTGGCCTCGATATAGCGGTACCCGAGCCTGTTGTTGTTGGTGTTGCGACGAAAGCGGAGACGGAAGTGGCCGGCTGTCGGCCCATGCAAGCGCTCATGCTCGATCAGTTCTGCTACGGCCTGACTGAGCAGCAGGGGATCGGGCAGGCGACTGTCGGCGTGGAGAAAGAGCAGCAGGTCGCCCCTGGCCAGACGCGCGGCCGCGTTCATCTGCGCCCCCCGGCCCAGGGGCGCGGCCACGAAGCGCCAGCCCGCAGCCTCGACCACACTTTGGGTCGCATCACTGGAGCCCCCATCCGCGACCAGCACCTCCAGGGCAATTTCCCGTTGTGCAACCAAGTCAGCAGCCAGGAGCGGCAGGGTTTCGGCCTCGTTGAGGGTGGGTATGACGATTGAGAGCAACGGCGTCGCATCGGATCCGGCTACAGCCTGCGGACTCTCAGGAGGCGTTGTCATGCTCGCAGCCATCCGTGCAGCCGGGCGCAGAGGGAGTGAAAACGGCTGTCAGCCCGGTCGCGCGGGCGGGCGAGAACGATGGTCATCTCCTCGCGGATTGACCCGCTGTGGTGGTCGAGCAGCAATACCCGGTCGCCGACAATCACCGCCTCCTGGACGTCATGGGTGACAAAGAGGATGGTCTGCCGTCGCTCCTGGGCCAGGCGCAGGAGCAGGTCCTGCATCTCCTCCCGGGCCTGGGCGTCGAGGGCGCCAAAGGGTTCGTCCATGAGCAAGATACGGGGCGAGCGGATCAGGACCCGGGCCAGGGCCACCCGCTGCTTCATGCCGCCGGACAGGGCCCGGGGCAGGTGGTCGCCGTGGTCGCCAAGCCCCACCAGATCAAGAAAGCGGTCGATCTCTGCCTCTTGCCTGCGCCGCGGCCACTCCGGCCCACGTAGGCCAAAGCCGATGTTCTCCCGCGCCGTCAGCCAGGGGAAGAGGGCGTCCTCCTGAAAGACCACGCAGCGGTCCGGGCCAGGATGGCTGATCCGCCTGCCGTCGAGCAGGCATTGTCCGCGCGAGGGCGCAAGAAATCCGGCGACGAGCTTGAGCAGGGTTGATTTTCCGCAGCCGCTGCGGCCGATCAGACAAACCAGTTCCCCCTCGCGCACGGACAGCGATACTGCTCGCAGCACCGGCACGACTGCGCCCTCATGAACG
>CAZFPV010000203.1:0-4577 GCA_964521155.1 uncultured Desulfobulbus sp.
GTCTACGCCCTGCATGACGGCGAGAAGCCAGCCGTGGCCGAGGCCATCGAGGAGCATTACCTGCCGGTGCGGGCCGGCGGCGACCTGCCGCAATCGCTGCTCGGAGCCCTGGTCGGCATCGCCGACCGCATGGACACCCTGGTCGGCTGCTTTGCCATCGGCGAAAAACCGACCGGCAACAAGGATGCTTTCGGACTCCGGCGACAGGCCATCGGCCTGATCAACATTATCCGCGGCCTGCACATCTCCCTCTCCTTGCGTGAGACGGCGGCTGCCGCCCTGGAGGGCTATGCCGGCGTGGTTGACCGCAAGCCGGAAACCGTCGACGAGGTGCTGGCCTTCATCCGGCTGCGGTTCGAGAACGAGCAGATCGCCGGCGGTCTGCCCCAGGAACTGGTCGAGGCCGCCACCTCGATCGGGTTCGACAATCTCACCGATTGTCTGGTCCGCATCGAGGCTCTGGACAGCATCCGCGGCCAGGAAAGCTTCGCCGTGCTGGCCGGGTCCTTCAAGCGGATTAAAAATATCATCAAAGAAAACAAGACCACCGAGGTCAAGCCCGAACTGCTGGTGGAGCCGGCCGAGCGCGAATTGTTTTCGGCCCTGGCAGCGGTCCGGGACAAGGCGCTCCCCCTGATCTGGGACCGCGATTACCTGGCGGCCCTGCACGAGATGCTGACCATGAAGGAACCGGTGGACCATTTCTTTGACAAGGTCATGGTCATGACCGAGGATGCGGCCGTGCGCCAAAACCGCCTGAATCTGCTCACCGCCCTGGGCGAACTGGTGCTGCAGGTGGGCGATATCTCGAGGATGAACGTGGAGTAGGAAGAGCGACTGCGCCTCCCGTCCGTCCGGACGGATCCGGAGAAACAAAAAAGGCTGACCCGGGAGGGCCAGCCTTTTTTGTTTTCACGGAAAAGTGCTGGTTTGTGGTTACTTATGACAGACCGTGCACTTGGCCAGTTCGGGTTTGTTCTTCTTGTGGCAATCCTGGCAGAGGGCGTGAGCGGCGTTCTTGAAGGTATTCACTTTTTCCGGCATGACAACTTTGCTGTTGTGGCAGGATTCGCATTTTTCGATCTTCTGTCCTTCCGCATAGGCCAACCGCTTGCCGTCAGGTCCCTTGCTGTGGTGGCAGGTCTTGCATTCCAGCCGGGATTGGTGCGCGCCATGGGGGAAGGTTGCGGGTTTCGGTGTTTTTGCCGGGTCAATGGTCGATTGCAGAGTGATATCCGCTGGCCCCTTATCCGCGGCCAGGGCGCCACCGATGGAAACGACCGTGCAACAGAATACCAGTATGGCCCCGCAGGCCAGCATCTTTTTCATTGCTCTTCTCCTCACTTGAAAAGGTTCGGTACAATTGATCCAGCGGATTTCTCTCCGCTGTATATCGCGACCAGGTTTTTTTGTCAATATTCTTCCCAAAAGCAACATCTTAGAGGCCGAAACCCGTCTCGCTTCCGGTTCAGCTGGAGCCGTAGCTGTGCAGGCCGGAGAGGAGAAAGTTGACCCCGAAATAGGTGAAGAACACGGCGATGAAGCCGACGATCGCCAGCCAGGCAATGCGATTGCCGCCCCACCCGCGGGTAAAGCGGGCGTGCAGGGTGAGGGCGTAGACGAACCAGGTGATGATCGACCAGGTTTCCTTGGGGTCCCAGCTCCAGTAGGTGCCCCAGGCCTCGTTGGCCCAGACCGCGCCGGTGATGATCCCGGCCGACAGCCAGAGGAAGCCGAAGACGATGATTTTGTGGGTGAGGTCGTCGATGATCCTGAGTTCGGGCAGGTTGCCGACAATGGTGTCCGCTGGCGCGTTTCGACCCGCCGACCGCTGCTTGAGCAGGTACATCAGGCCGAGCCCGCCGGCCACGGCAAAAGCCCCGTAGCCGATGAAGCAGGTGACCACGTGGGCAATCAGCCAGTTGGATTGGAGGGCCGGAATCAGGGGGCTGATCTTGTCGTCGATCCGGTCGGAGAAGGAGGCGTAGGCCATGGCCGTGGCCACGCAGGGCATGACAAAGGCGCCGATCACTCTGGCCTTGAAGCGAAATTCCATGTAGAGATAGAGCAGGGTGGTGCACCAGGCGAAAAAGACCAGCGATTCGTACATGTTGGTCAGGGGGGCATGGCCGGCGCCGATCCGATAGGACTCGACCCAGCGCAGGGCGAGGGCCGCGGTCTGGACGACCACGCCTCCAGCGGCGAGCAACATGCCGATCCACCCCAGGCGCGGCATCTTGAAGATGAGCAGCCCAAGGTAAAAAGCGGCCGAGAGCAGGAAGGCGATCATAGTGACGCCGAAAAGTTGCGAGCTGTCCATAAAGCGTTCAATCGGCCGCGCGGGCCGTGGCAAGGGTTCGTCCTGGGGGCGGTTACGCAAGCCCGCTGGTTAACTCCGAGAATTTCTTCTCAAAACCTACCTTGTTCTTGTTGGTGGCGCCAGCGAAAAGGATGCTGCTGCCGCTCCCGCTCGGCCGCACCAGGACATGAAGCCGCCGGTGTGACAGGAAAAAGGCGATATAGAGGCCGACGAGCATCAGCAGGCAGCCAACATAGACCAGCCAGACGCCAGGGTCTTTGGTGGCCTGCAGGCCAGTGGCGTAGAGTTGCCGGGCCTGGAACAGATACACACCGGACGGCCGCTCGATGGTCGCCTCCTGGCCGGCCCCCACCCAGAAGACGGAGGGCTCGCCCTGGCTGTCGGTGAACCAGATCTTCAGCCGCCGGGTTACCTCGCCCTGGGTCTCGCGGTTGATGATGCCGAAAGTGACGCCGGCCTCTTGCCATTCCACCTGCCGGGCTGCCGGCACGGTGACCGATTTTTTGAGATCGTCAGGCCGCTTGTGCAGGGAAAGCACGTACTGCTGCGACGGCTGGTAGCTCGACTGATAGAAGGTGACGCCCCGGTGGGTCAGCGGCCTGTTGACTTCGATATCGGTGGTGCGCACCGGCTTGCCGTCCTCGAGCACAGTCACCGCCGAGCGGTAGGTCTTGGGCATGCCGTTGGGATAAAATTCTATGGCAAAGGCGTCGCAGCGCAGGCTGAAGCCCAGCTCAATCCTGCGGCCGCTTTTGAAGGTGCTGATATGGTCAATGGTTTCCCCCTCAGGGATCATGACCGAGCCCTTGAAGGCAAAATTGGGATTGCCCAGAATCCTGGTCGCCACCGCCGAACTGCCGATCAGAGCCCCGGCCAGGATGACAAGAATCGAGCTGTGGACCACGTAGACGCCAAAGCGGGTCCAGGGTCCCTTTTCGGCAAAGAGCAGGCGGCCGCCGTCCACATCCGCAGCCCTCGGTTTCCATCCATGCTTGACCAGGTGCGACTCCACCCGGCTGACAGCCTCGGCAACGGGCAGCGCCAGAACCACGGTCTGGTGCAGGGACTGTTTGGCCAGTTGCTCCGGCTTGATTGCCATGGGGTCGCGGCGGAGGAGGCGAAAGACCTGGGGGATGCGTTCCAGGCTGCAGACCGTGAGGTTGACCGCGAACAGTGCCAGGAGCGCCAGGAACCACCAGGAGTTGTACATGTCGGTGATGTCCAGGATTTGCAGCAGCCGCGCCGTCTTCGCGCCGTAGCGTTCGATGTAGAAAGCGGGCAGGTTGTTCTGGGGGATCAGGGTGCCGATGATTGACAAGGTGGCCAGGAGGAACAGGAGCAGCAGGGCCAGGTGCACCGAGGCGAACAGGGAGCGGTTTGGGGTTGGGTTGGTGGTCGCGGTCATGGCTGTGGGCTATGGTGATCGGGCCAGCTGCCGGGTGAGGGCTGCCAGCGGTGGATTGTTGGACGGGTCGAGAGGCGCCGCACGCGGTTCATTAGCACACCGTGGTAGAATCGGCAAGGCGGAAAGGCCCGTGCGTCGGACACTGCCGTGGTTCGGGCATCAGTCAACTCCGTCCCGGGCAATGAGCAGGGAGGCGTTGGCGATCACCGCCGCATCTGGCCCAGCCTCGGCAAGCATTCGCTGTGCTTCGCCGGCCTTGATCGGCTCGATGCCGATGCGCCGACAGAGGTCCGGCGCCAGTCGGGTGACCAGGCAAATACGGATGCGCGCAGTTTTGGCCATCATCGCCAGGGCTGTGCCGCCGTTGCCGCGGTAGCAACTGGCGAGATGGTCGAAGGCCGCCTCCCATCCACCCATCTCGAAATAGGGCAGAAAGGTGTCGGAGCCGAGGCCGTCGGCGCATTCGGCGAGCACTATCAGCGTGCCCTGGTCACGGACAAAGGCGGCGGCGTTGTCGATGGCCTTGTGGGCCTGGATCAGGTTGATGTCCTTGGGCCAGCCGCCGGCCGAGGCCAGCACCAGGCCGTAGCGTTTGTCGGATCGCGCCCGGCAGCAGCGATCATGCTCCCGGCAGGCGTCGAGGAACTCGGCCCAGGTGCGGCCGAAGCGATACCGCGCCACCTGGCCCTGGCTGTCGAGCAGGGCGTGGATGGCCACGGGCTGTGGCAGCATGGCCGCGATCTCCGCCAGGTCTTCGGCCAGCGGGTTGCCCACAAGCCAGCCGGATCGGCAACCGGAGGCCAGGGTTCGGCGCTCGCGGTCGAGAAGTCCCTCCGGGCCCTGATCGAGCGC
>CAZFPV010000204.1:0-2633 GCA_964521155.1 uncultured Desulfobulbus sp.
TTCATCGACGGCACTGCTGCCCTCGGTCACCACGCCATCGACGGGCACTTTCTCGCCGGGCCGCACGCGCAGCAGGTCGCCGACGTGAACATGGTTCAAAGGCACGTCCTCCTCGCTGCCGTCGGCATTGATGCGGCGCGCCGTCTTGGGGGCCAGGCCCAGCAGGGACTTGATGGCTGCCGAGGTCTGCGAGCGCGCCTTCAATTCGATGATCTGACCCAGCATGGTCAGCGAGATGATGACGACCGCCGCCTCGAAATAGACGGCGACGCGGCCGTGGGCGATGAACGAGTCTGGAAACACGCCGGGCGCGAGGGTGGCGACCACGCTGTAGACAAAGGCGGCGCCGGTGCCCAGGCCGATCAGCGTCCACATATTGGGGCTGCGGTTGACGATGGACTGCCAGCAGCGGACAAAGAATGGCCATCCCGTCCACAACACTACCGGCAGCGACAGCACCAGCTCGACCCAGGTCTGGGTCTTCATGTCGAACCAGCCGAGGCGGTGGCCGAACATCGCCAGGATGGTGACCACCACGGTCAGCGGCAGGGTCCACCAGAAGCGGCGCTGAAAATCGATCAGTTCGCTGTTGTCCTCCTCATCCAGCGGAATCACCGGTTCGAGCGACATGCCGCATTTCGGGCAATTGCCGGGATGATCCTGCTGCACTTCCGGGTGCATGGGGCAGGTGTAGATGGTGCCCGCCGGGGCCTCCATGGGCACCGCGGCAGAAGTTGCCGGGGTCTGTTCGCCTGCGGTATGGCCGTGGTGATGCAGGTGTTGGTTCATGCCCATGCCTTTGTTGAGTTATCTCGATTCTTGACCTTGCCATCGCGGCAAGGTCAAGTCCCTTTCCTTGTGGACGCATTCGGTCCGCATTGGCCCATGCCCCGATGGCTATCGGGACAAAGACTGGCGGTACTGGACATTGATTTCGTCGTGGCGGCGCCGTATCTCTGGCGGCCATTGCGCCTTGATCCATGACAGCACGGCCACGATCTCGTCGTCGCTCAATACTCCACCATAGATGGGCATCGCCGTACGGTAGTCGGGCTGATTGATCAATTGGGCCAGTCCCTGCTTAGTGATGGCGAACAGTTGCTCGTCGGGATGGTGCCAAGTGTGGCCGCTGGGATCGTGCGGCGGCGCAGGAAGCAAGTCATCCGATCCACGATCACGCCAGTTGGGCTGGCCCTCGCCCTTGGCCCCATGGCAAGCCGCACACTGCTGCGCGTAGATGCGGGCGCCGACGCGCAGCACCTGGGGATCATCGGGACGCATGCTGTGCGGCGGCGGCGTCACTGGCCGGTTGCTGGCGCGCAGGGAAAAGTAACCCACCCCTGCGACCAGCAGCAAGGCCAGCAATCCTACGGCCCCCAGGATCAGCGGTTTCAACGTCATCGCAACTTCCTTGATTTCATGCTGATGGTCACATTCTGGTCATCGGATGCGTCGCTCAAGGCTGAACCCATGCGCCCCAGCGCGGAATGAAACGCGGGACATGCTGCGCATACTCCTGCCAAGCCTGTCCAAAACGGCGTCCGCTTTCCTGCTCCTCGTTGTGCGCCAGGCGGGCATACATCACCACAAGCACCGGGAACATCAACAGCGTCAGCAAGGTCGGCCATTGCAGGAGAAAGCCGAACATGATCAGCACGAAGGCGATGTACTGCGGATGCCGCACCCGAGCGTAAACACCGGTGCGCGCCAGCCGCCCCTGCCGCTGGGCCTCGTAGAGCACGGGCCAAGCCGCGGCCAGCAGCCAGAAGCCACCGCCAATGAACAGGTAGCTGAGAATGTGGAACGGCCCAAGGTGCGGATCACCGCCCCAGCCGAACAGCAGCTCCAGCAGGTGACCGGCGTTGTGGTTCAGCAGGTCCACGCCCGGGAGCTTCTGGCCCAGCCAGCCCGACAGGAAGTAGATGGTCAGCGGGAAGCCATACATCTCCACGAACAGCGCCACGATGAACGCTGTGAACGCCCCGAAACTGCGCCAGTCGCGCGCGCTGGCCGGCTTGAAGAAGCTGAAGGCGAACATGACGAAGATCGCCACGTTGAGCACCACCAGGGTCCAGAGACCATACGACGATCCCGTGTGCTCCATGGCCTCAGCCCCTGTCGGAGTTTTGTCCAGTGCCCTGGCCAGTGGCTCCGGCGCCACCACCGTGGCCGCCATGACCACCATGGCCTTTGTGCATGAAGACATGCATCAGCGGGCAGGCCAGCAGGAAGGCATAGGGCCACCATTGCGCCAGGTGGGCACGGTGTTCGGTCCATAGGAAGTACCCGGCGACGGCGCCGAACACGAGCAGGCCGATGGCATAGCGCGAGCGCCAGAACCCGCCGGTCTGCACACTCTGCGGATGGGATGCATGGTCATGGGTCATGACGGCCTCCTCACTTTGTGCCGGGAGTGGAGGTTTGCGGCATGGACATTCGATCCATCATCATCTGCATCATCGACTCCATCATGGCCATGCGCTTTTCCATCATCTGCGGGTCGTGCTGCATGCCAGCCATACCGGCGGGTGGGTTGCCCGATGCCATCTGGCCGTGCATCGACTTCATCATGCGCATGCCGTCCTGCATGGTCTTCATGTGTTCGGCCATCAACGCCTGGCGCTCCTGGGGCG
>CAZFPV010000204.1:2643-3819 GCA_964521155.1 uncultured Desulfobulbus sp.
GTGCATGGCCCGCATGCGTTGTTCCATCGCGGCCATCATGTCCGGGCTCATGGCCTGCGATGGCGGTGCTGCAGCCGGCGCCGGAGCTGCCGCCGCAGGGGCGGTCGTTTCCGCCGGGTGGTGGTCCTTGTGCCCGTCGGCGCCTTGCGCCAGCACGCCCACGGAGGCGGCGGCGACACAGAGACCGATCAGGGTATGGCGAATATGAACCATGATGCTTCCTTCTTGCGTTGCAGGGGTTGGCTAGGGCAGCCGCGTCCGGCGGCATGATGCGGTGGTGACTCTGCTCAGTGCGCGGGTTGGATGTCGGTGACGACCATCTTCCCGCCTTCCTGGACGACCATGAATTGCACCTTGTCGCCGGGCTTGAGGTTGGTGAGCTGCCCCTTGTCGCGGACGGTGAAGACCATGGTCATTCCGGGCATGTCCAGGTTCTTGATGTCCCCATGCTTGAGGGTGATCTTGCCGTTGTCCGGATCGACCTTCTTGACCTCGCCATCGGTCATGGAGTCCGACACAGGCGCCGCCACCTGGCCTGGACTGGGGCTGACCTGGGCATGGCCCGCCATCGGCAGGGCAAGGCCCATGGCCAGGGCGGAGAGGGTGAGCAGACGTTGGATGGTGTTCATGGTGACCTCTGGGTGAATGGATGGATCTATAGGCTGGCTCGGCCATGGCTGGGCCGGCTGTGGTGGGCGTTTCAGGCCATCACTTGCGGCCCACCTTGATGGCGCCCTTCATGCCGGCTTCATAGTGGCCCGGTAGCAGGCAGGCGAAATCGACGACACCCGCCTTGGTGAACTGCCAGACGATCTCGCCCTGCTTGCCCGGCTCCAGGGTGATCTTGCCGGGCTCGTCGTGCTCCATCCCGGGGAATTTCTTCATCTGCTCCAGGTGTTCCATCAGTTCCTCCTGAGTGCCGAGGCTGAGTTCGTGCTTGAGCTGTCCGGTGTTCTTGACGATGAGACGCACGGTCTCGCCCTTTTTGACCGTCAGGTCGGAAGGCGTGAAGCGCATCTTGTCGCTCATCTCGATGGTGATGGTGCGGCTGGCTTTGGCGGCGACACCGGGCTTGCCAATGGCCGTCTCGCCCCCCTCGTCATGGCCGTGGCCGCCCGCATGGTTGCCGCTGGCAAAGGCTGCCCCCGATGCGGCCAGCGCAAGCATGGCGAAGAG
>CAZFPV010000204.1:3829-4539 GCA_964521155.1 uncultured Desulfobulbus sp.
TCGGCCATGGGGCCGGTGACCTCATGCGCCACCGTGCCGGCGGGATGCTTGAACCAGCCCGGGTTCGTGTAGTCGCCCGGCTTCTGGTCACGGCGCACCTTGAGCACGCTGAACATGCCGCCCATCTCCACCGACCCGAACGGTCCTTCACCGGTCATCATCGGGATGGTGTTGTCGGGAATCGGCATTTCCATCTCGGTCATGTCGGCCATGCCGCGTTCGCCCATGACCATGTAGTCCGGGATCAGCTGGTTGATCTTTTTGGACAGGCCGCTGTGGTCCACGCCAATGAGCGTGGGCACGTTGTGCCCCATGGCGTTCATAGTGTGATGGCTCTTGTGGCAGTGAAAGGCCCAGTCGCCTTCTTCGTCCGCGACGAATTCGATCTGGCGCATCTGGCCCACGGCCACATCGGCGGTTACCTCATAGAGACGGGTGCTCTTTGGCGTAGGACCACCATCCGTGCCTGTGACCAAAAACTCATGGCCATGCAAATGCATGGGGTGATTGGTCATGGTCAGGTTGCCGACGCGGATGCGTACCTTGTCGTTGAGCCGGACGTTCAATGAATCGATGCCAGGAAAGATGCGGCTGTTCCATGTCCACAGATTGAAGTTCAGCATTTCCGCAACCCGGGGGGTCGCGGCGCCGGGTTCAATGTCGTAGGCACTCAGCAGGAAACAGAAGTCGCGTTGCACCTCATCAATAAG
>CAZFPV010000205.1:0-4509 GCA_964521155.1 uncultured Desulfobulbus sp.
CCATTGCTCGCCATCGGCCCGGGAGAATTTCATCCCCGGCCCAAGGTCGATTCGCTGGTCGTCCGCATTGCCTTTCATCCCCAGCCCGAGCGGGTGCGGGCCCTGGGCGCCTTTGACCGCATCCTGTTTGCCCGGGTGGTGCATGCCGCCTTTGGCCAGCGGCGCAAAACTCTGTGCAATGCCCTTGACAATGCGGCATTGGTCAGCGATAAAAGGATTCTATCCCAGAGTATTGCAAGCGCCGGCATCGATCCGTCCACCCGGGCGGAGCGTCTGGTGCTGGAAGATTTCGTGCGTTTAAGTCGGGTGATCGGCCTCGCCCGAACAATCAACTCCTCGGAACCATGCACCCTGCCATGACAGAGCAAAAATCCAACGCACCGCCCTCCGTCAGTCCCTATCTGTTTCCCTTGATTCTTGCCGGATTCGGGCTCTGGTGTTTGTATGACGGCTGGATTTCGGTCAGCCCGGAGATGCAGAAGCATCTCCTGTTCAACCGGATCGCCAGCGTCGTCCTCCTGGTCTGGGCCGCGGCCGATTGCTACCGCACCCGTAAGCGGGAACTGGCGGATCGGGCCGATCCCGCCGAAGGGATCGAGCGCGAATGAGGGACGCCCTGTCGATCACCTCGGCGATGACCAGCAACCGCCAACTCGCCGTACCCTATGCGGCCCCCTACCTGGCCTATGTGGGCATAGCCACTCTTTTCTCTTCCTCATTGTCAACGGAGGTCAACTACCTCCTCCGGGTTGTGGTCGTCGGCTTGCTCCTTGTCTGGGCCTGGCGCTGGTACTGTCCGCTGCGGGGACCGTTCTCCCCAGCCGGCTCAATCCTGTACGGCGCGGTTGCCGGTCTGGTGGGCCTGGGTCTCTGGCTGGGGCTGCTGGCCCCCTTCGTGCAGCCAGCGGACATGAAGCCCTGGTCGAATAGTGCCTTTGTCCTCCGTCTGCTCGGGGCGGGTCTGCTGGTACCCCTGTTTGAGGAGTTGCTCATGCGGGGGTATATTCTCCGTTTGGCACTGCAATGGGACCGGGCACGAAAAAATAACCAGAAAGATCCGTTCCACGTTGCACTGGACCAGCGGTCGGTCAACGATGTCCTTCCCGGGCACTGGTCCTGGGTGGCTGTCGCCGTTTCGACTCTGGCTTTCGCCTCCGGACATGCGCCCAAGGAGTGGCCCGCTGCCATCGCCTTTGGCCTGTTCATGGCCCTCCTGTGGATGCGGCGCAAAGACCTGCTCACCTGCATCACGGCCCATGCGGTCACCAACCTTACCCTGGCCACCTACGTCGCTGCCACCGGCAATTGGCACTACTGGTAAACAAGCGATTGGCGCCTTCCAGCTCACCCCCCACTTCATCCTTTCTTGCGCTTCGTATAGAATTATGGCTCTTCCCCGCAGCATTCGCTATTACCTGCACCGGTTCAAACGGCTGCAGGGCTCGATTCCCTCGGTGGCCATGGGCTCGGCCATCGGCGCCGCCATCGGCATCACCCCGACCGTGCCGCTGCACAACGTTCTCATTGTCGCCCTAACCCTGTTGTTTCGGGTCAACCCCATTGCCGGCGTACTGGTGGGGAACATCGTCAGCAGCCCGCTCACCCTGGTGCCGCAGTATTATCTGACCTGGGTGATCGGCGACTTCTGCTTTCCCGGCCGCCTGACCTGGGAGCGGCTGCGCCAGATTCTCGACATGATCAAAACCGAGGGCATCATGGACAGTCTCCGGACCATGGGCGAGATCGGTTTCGACGCCCTTCTGGTGATGATGACCGGCGGCCTGATCCTGGCTGTGCCCACCGGTCTGCTTACCTACCTGATCGTCCACCGCCTTTTTTTCCGTCTGCGGCAAAAGCGGCGCCAGAAACACCTGCTCAACGAGTAGCGCCGTACATTCAGCAGCTGGCGCCCACAGGCCGGTCGATATATTCCTCACCTCGCCGGACGCTGTAGCGCTCTGGCCCTGCTGTGGCGGCTCTTCGAGTACCTCTCCCACCGGAGCGCGACCATTCCGAACCAGTGTCTGGAGTAAATTATCCGGTTTAATTCCCAACGGTGGAAGAGCAGATGCCCCGCCTTATCCAGGCGTCAGACGCCGGCTTCGGGCGGGACAAAACTGACATTTCTCCATGACATTCACCGGTTAATACTGTAGATTGCGCACTGCATTCATCCCCCGACCCCACCACGAGGCACGATCACGAGCATGAAGCGAGACATCGCGGCCGGCATGGCCGTTCCAGCGGACTGGCTCACCAATTTCGACCGGTATCTGATCAGCGAAGGCACCCACGAGCGGGCCTACGAAAAACTTGGCGCCCACTTGGTGCGCTTTGGCCGCAAAGAGGGCGTGGTCTTCGCGGTGTGGGCGCCGAACGCACGGCAGGTGTCGGTGATCGGCGATTTCAACGGCTGGGATCCGGCCCGGCACCCCATGCACTCCTCGGATGCGGGCATCTGGACCCTATTCGTCCCCGATCTGCCTGAATATTCGGTCTACAAGTACCGGATCACGGGTCAGGACATGCAGCAGCACGACAAGGCCGATCCCTTCGGTTTTGCCATGGAGGAGCGGCCGCGCACCGGATCAGTGGTGGTCGATCTCGACCGTTACCAGTGGAGCGACGCCGACTGGGTCGCCGACCGGTCGCGTCGGCAGGCCCTGGATGGCCCCATCTCCATCTACGAGGTCCATCTCGGCTCCTGGCGGAGAGAGTCCGATCCGCAGTGGGGCATGCGCTACCTCTCCTACCGCGAACTTGCCGACACCCTGATCCCCTACGTACAGGAGATGGGCTACACCCACATCGAAATGCTGCCCATTGCCGAGCATCCCTTCGATGGATCCTGGGGCTATCAGGTCATCGGCTTCTTTGCTCCGACCTCCCGCTTCGGCACGCCCGAGGATTTCATGTATTTCATCGACCGGTGCCATGCGAGCGGCATCGGCGTCATCCTTGACTGGGTGCCGGCCCATTTTCCCAAGGACGGCGCCGGCCTCAACCTGTTCGACGGCACTCAGTTGTACGCCCACGCCAACCCGCTCCAGGGCGAGCATCAGGATTGGGGCACCCTGATTTTCAACTACAGCCGCAACGAGGTCCGGGCCTTTCTCATCTCCAACGCCCTTTTTTGGATCGACAAGTACCATATCGATGGACTGCGGGTCGATGCCGTGGCCTCCATGCTCTACCTCGATTATTCGCGCAAGGCCGGAGAGTGGGTGCCCAACGAGCACGGCGGTCGGGAAAACCTGGCAGCCATCAGTTTCCTGCAAAAGACCAACGAGGTGGTGCACGGGGTTTTTCCGGGCGTCCTGACGATCGCCGAGGAATCGACCTCCTGGCCCATGGTGTCGCGGCCCACCTATCTGGGCGGGCTCGGCTTCAGCCTCAAGTGGAATATGGGCTGGATGCACGACACCCTCAGCTACATGTCCAAGGACTCGCTGTTCCGGCGCTATCATCACAACCAGATGACCTTTGGCATGCTCTACGCCTTCCACGAGAATTTCACCCTGCCGATCAGCCACGACGAGGTGGTCCATGGCAAGCGCTCGCTGCTTGGCAAGATGACCGGCGACGAGTGGCAGAAATTCGCCAACCTCCGCTGTTATCTGGGGTTCATGTGGGGCTACTCCGGCAAGAAGCTCCTCTTCATGGGCTGCGAGTTTGGCCAGTGGCAGGAGTGGAACCACGACACCGGTCTGGAATGGCGGGCCCTGAGCGCACCACGGCATGAGGGCGTGCGGCGATTCTCCCGCGACCTCAATCTGGTCTACCGCAACGAACCCGCCCTGTACGAAGCTGACTTCGACTGGAGCGGCTTCTCCTGGATCGACGCCAACGATTCGGACAACTCGGTGCTGTCGTTCATCCGTTACAGCAAGGATCGCCGCGATTTCGTGGTGGTGATTTGCAACTTCACCCCAGTGGTGCGCCATGGGTACCGCATCGGCGTGCCCAGGGGCGGCGAGTACCGCGAACTGATCAACTCGGACCTTGCGATCTACGGCGGCAGCGACATTGGCAACGGCCCGGTGTTCGACAGTCGGCCGGAACAGTGCCATGCCATGAATCACTCACTCTCCCTGATCCTACCGCCATTGTCCACCTTGTTTCTCAAGCCCTGTTGACAGAGCGTGCAACCCCTCCACTTCTCCTTCCAACCCTAACCAACGAACACTATGAAAACCCGTCTTGCATTGCTTTCGCTCCTTGGTGTCGCGGTGTATATCCTGCTGGCCAGCTACAACAGCAGGATGCTCAAGGAAATTTCCCCCTCCGGCGTGCAGTCGCCAGGCCCGGCGGTCCAGGCGCATCCCGAGATGAAGGCCGCATCGGAAAAGGCCTTGTCCGGCCAGCACGGAGAGGCGCATACACCGGCCGCACCCGCGGCCCACCCGACCAAGGAACCCGCGCCTGCCGCCCAGATGAAGCAGCCGGCAGCGCCCACTGCTCTGCAATTGTCCGACAAGGCGCCGCAGACGTCTTCGGCCGAGATGGAGC
>CAZFPV010000206.1:0-4503 GCA_964521155.1 uncultured Desulfobulbus sp.
ATCGCCCAGAACGTGGATGCCCGCACCCTGCTGCTCAACCCCGAGACCAGGATCGCCGACCTGCCCGATAACCTGCTCGCGCGCCTGAGCGATCCCAACTGGTCCGTACCGGTGATCGCCAGCGCTGCCCAACAGGTGGCCGATTCGGGTTTGCAGCAGGCCGGAGGGGTCAGCTTCGAGGCCTTCAACCGCCTGATGGCCCAGTACGAGCAGCTGCTCGGCCGTGAGCAGCAGGCCCAGGTCGCCCGTCAGGCCGGGGCTGAGCTCGCCTCCATGGAGGGGCTCGCGCTCGGCAACATCCTTGCCCAGAAGTTCAAGGGACTGTTTGGCGAGCAGCTCTATCAGCAGGTCATCTCCCAGGTCTCCGACGAACTCCTCGACGAGACCGTCGAGCACCTCACCCCCAAGCAGCTCAACCGCATGGTCGCCACCATGACCTGCGACATCCCCCTGCAGGTTGGCAAGGACAAGGACCCTGAATTCGTGCCTGCCGATGACTCGATGCTCAAACGCCTGGCTCAGACCAGGAAAGGACCGCAACTCACCAGGGCGATAGCGCAACACATTGACGCCCGTGCCGTGCGGGCGCCGCATGAGTCCTTGCACGAGCTGCCCCAGCGGTTGCAGATGCGACTGCAGCAACCCGCCTGGTCGGCGCCGGTCCTGGTCACAGCGGCGCAACAGGCCACGGACGCCGCAACTCCCGGGGGCGCCCCGGTCGATCTGGCCTCGTTTGATCGCACCCTGGAGCGGTATGACGCCCTGCTCAACAAGGAAAAGCAACTCCAGGTGGCGGTTCAGGCCGGCGCCAGCCTGGCCAACCTCGATGAACAGGAACTGGGTCTCCTGCTGGTGCGGAAGTACAAGACCCTGTTTGGCAAGCAACTGTACCAGCAGGTCATCGCCCATCTCAGCGATGACAAGTTCGAACGCCTGACCACGCGCTTGAAAGCCGTCACCGAGGGCAAGAGCGCCCTGCCGGTGGACATGCAGGAAAGCGAGATCGAAGAGGCCTACAATCGACTGATGCAGACGGTTCGCGGCGAAAAGATGCGTACGATCATCGAGATGCACCGGGAGCAGAAACAACGGCGGGAACAGCACCGACAGGAAACGGTCAACACCGCCGCAGAAAACCTTCGCCAAGGCCACTTTGAGGAGCTGGAAAAGAATGAGTTGATTACCACCCTGCCCGACATTGTCCGCGACCTGCTCAACGACGGCAGGGATGCCGAGGCCGACAGCCTGCTCATGCAACTGGCCATTGGCCTGCAACACAAGAATTCGGTGGTGCGCGCCAATGCGGCCCTGGCACTGGCCGCCACCGCCGAGCAACTGGCTGCCACCGGCCAATGGCAGCGGCTGACCCGGCTCCGGCCCGCCCTGGAGCAAGGGCTGCTCATTCCCGGCTTGACCAGGCAGGCCATCCGCCAGACCGTGCAAGCCATCGGCAACCTGGCCGGACACCATCTCGATTGCGAGGAGTACAGCCAGGCACACGACGTGGTTCATTTCCTGCACAACCTTTCCAGTCGGGCGCCCCAACAGGTCGAGCATGGCCGCCAGATCCAGGAGGAGATCACCGATACCCTGAAGCACCTGTGCGCACTGCCGACCCTGGAACGGCTGCTGGATCGCTACCTCCATTCCGACAAGGATCAGGAGATTGCGGGCAGGCTGCTGGCCGGGTTGGGTGCGCATTCGGCCCAGTTCCAACTGCAGCAGTTGATGAGCAACGAGAGTCGGGTGGAACGACGACGGATCCTGGAGTTGATCAGACAGACCGGCAACCCGGCCCTGTCGATCCTGCTTGAGCAACTGCACCGGGACTCTCCCTGGTTTGTCATCCGCAATATCGTCCGCCTGCTTGGCGAGATGGGCAATCCCGAACTGTTTCCCCAGATCCGGCCGCTGATCAGTCACCCGGACTTCCGCGTCCAGCGCGAAGTGATCAACACCGCGGTCCGGATTGGCGGCGACGACACCAGGGATTTCCTCCTCCACGCCCTGCTGCATGTTCCCGATTCGCTCAAAATCAAAGTGGTCAACCATGTTGCCGCCGCCCACGACGAACGGTTCGTGCGGCCGCTGACCGACCTGTTGGAGAGCACCAAACCCTTTCAGGGCAAGAACAAGGGAGACCTGCAGATCGCCATCTGCAAATCCCTGGGCGTGATTGGCTCCAAACGGGCAACAACCTCGCTTGCCCGGGTAGCGGAGAGCAAGAACATCCTTGGCCTGGGAGGGTATCCGGATGAGGTGCGTCAGGCGGCGGCGGCGGCCCTGACTCAGATCAGGGAAAAATTCGAGACCCCATCGGGGCCGGAGGAGGGGTTGATGGAGCCGACTGTCCGCCTGGGAGAGACGACCGAGCCACCGGCCGAGAGGCCAGCGTTGGCTGTCGAAGCCAATGCCGAGGAGGCCGAGATTTTCGTGCTGATGGCCCAGGGGCATCGCGAACAGGCCAAACACCGCCTGGTTGAGCTGATCGCCGCCACCGCCCGTGCGGGCAATTTCAGCGAGGCGGAGCGCCTGCGCGAACGGATGTACGAGATCGATCCCATGGCGCTGGCTGAAATCATCCGCACCGGCGAGATCATCGAGCAGGAGAAGAAGGGGGCTATTCCCGAGGAGGATCTGGAGATCTGGGCCCGCCTGACCGACCGGCTGAGTTCGGAGGAGTTCCAGACCATCTACCACGAATTCAGCGAACGGCGTTTCAAGCCGGAGGAGACCATTGTCAGCCAGGGCACCAAGAATGACGAGTTGTATTTCATCAATCAGGGCAGCCTCAAAGTCTCCCACATGGCTGGTCCGAAGGAGTTGTTCATCACCACCCTGAACCGGGGCCAGATCGCGGGCGAAAACTTCTTTACCCCATCCGTCTGGACCGTCAGTCTGACCTCCCTCACCCCGAGCCGGATCTTCGTCCTGCCGCAGTCAGCCCTGCAGGCCTGGCAGGATCGGTTTCCCGGCCTGCGAGCCAAACTGCACGAATTTTATACCGCAAACAACAACATCCGCACCATGCTGAACAAGAAGGGGCTGGAGAGGCGCCAGGAACAACGGTTCAAGCTGGCGCGCAAAGTCCAGGTCCAGCCGATCAGCTCCATCGACGCCCCCATCGGCCGCGGTTTTCGGGCGGAAACCGCTGACATCTCCGCTGGAGGCCTGGCCTTCCTCATCCGCATCTCCAAACAAGAGAATGCACGCCTCCTCCTGGGCCGGCGAATGCAGGTGATGCTGCCGGTCATGGGGCCGGAACCGTACCTGCACCTCAAAGGCCTGGTGATTGGGGTGCAGCCGTTTCAGATCCTGCAAAACGACTTTTCCGTGCACTGCAAATTCGACCAGCCCCTCACCCAGGCCGAGTTGCAGTCCATCCTTGGCTGAGGGGTGAACACCGCCCCTCAGCTCTGCCCGTTTTTCGCCAGCGGGGTGAAAGCGAAGTCAGGTTCCCAGAGCAGGGCCACGCGGACAGCGAAGATGTCGGACTTGCGCGGCGCAAGCGTGAAGGTCTCCACCGTCGCAGCTGTCGGGTCAAATTGGGCCGACAGGGCCGCGAGCTTTTGTCGCAACTCGTCGCCGAGTAGGGCAATCTCCTGCTCCACCCGGGCCGCTTCCTCCCGGGCCTGCTGCACATCCTCCCGTTCCTTGAGCAGACGACCGGCGCTGCGCACCCCCTGGGCCGAACGGTTGGCAGTGGTGGCCGAAAACGACTTGCGGCCCAGGAACGCGCCCAGGATGGCCGAGCCGATGGATATGGCCGTCTCGATCCCCTTCTGCTTGACCTCGCCCTCCTCCTTGCCGATCCGATCATGGGCCTTCTGCAGTTGCGCCGAAAGCAGGCGCTGCTTTTTGCCGTACTGCTCTTCAAGCTGGGCGCTCTCCGCCTCCTTCTGGATCATGAGCGCCGTGGCCAGTCGCTGACGGAAGCTGTTTTCCGTCTCGCCGGGCTGGGACTCCAGACCCAGCGACTTGACCCGCAGCAGGTTGAGCGTCCTGGTGCGATAGAGGTGTTCGGCCAGCTGCTTTTCTTCGGCCTTGAAATCCTTGCGCACCTTCCACTCCGGCGGCAGGTCGGCAAAGCGCGCGCCCCGGGGAGGGGCGGCCAGCAGATCGGCCGCGCCAAAGCCTCCTTCCTCGGACCGGCTCCAGTCCACCGCGCGGGCCTCGCTGGGCAGCGGCAGGCGCAGGCAGACCTGCTCGGTCTGGTCAATGCCCCGGCTCTGGTTGAATGTCCGCACCGAGCCCTGGCCGAACAGGGCCGGTACATACTCGATGGCATCATTCGGCACGGGCGGCGGCAGGAAGTACTGCTCGATGCCGTCAGCCAGCGGCGGCCGGTGCTCGCTGAATCGCGGGCGGTCGACGGCGCCTGTCGGCGTCGCCGCCTGGGTCGCGGGTTGGGACGCAAGCGGCTCCTGCCTCTGCTCCAGCTTACCAATTTCTTCAAGCGATATCGGCCCCTTGAGATACGAGAGCACCCACCGGGTGGTGAAT
>CAZFPV010000207.1:0-4500 GCA_964521155.1 uncultured Desulfobulbus sp.
CGTCGACCATGCGGGTGAGGTTCACCTGGAGCGAGAGGGTGTCGCCGCGGCGGATGGTCACCCGCAGGTGGCGCTCGATGGTCGACTTGCCGCTGCCGGCCAGTTCGCGCAGGAAACTCTCGACAATAAGCGCGTGCTGTTTGGGCAGGGCGGAGTGGAAGTCCCTGCCCAGGAAGGCGGTCGGCTTAATTGCCAGCAGTTCCTCGGCAAAGCGGTTGATGGTGGTGATGCGGTTGTTTTCGTCCAGGGCGATGACCCCGGCGGCAACGTTCTCAAGGATGGTCTCGAGGTAGCGGCGGCGCTGCTCCGAGACCTCGTTGCTCTCCTCCAGGGCGTCGCGGGCCGCGGCCAGTCGTCGGTTGGAGGCCAGCAGGTCCGAGGTCATGGAGTTGAAGGAGTCCACCAGCAGGCCCATCTCGTCGTCGGATTCCTTCTCGAGAACGAAATCGAGTTCGCCGTCGGCCACCCGCCTGGTCGCCGCGGCCAGCTTGTTGATCGGGCCGGTCAGGCTCTTGGAGATGAAAAACCCGAACCAGATCGCGCCAAAAAGGATGAGCAGGGTGATGATCAGCAGCATGATGATCAGGCTGAGCTTGATCGGCGCCTTGAGCATGACCAGTTGCTTGTAGCCGGTGATGCCCTCGGAAACCGACTGCAGGGTCTCCAACTGGGCCGTGGGGATCAGCAGGGAGGAGACCAGGACCCAGGTGTGGCGGCTGGATAGTTTCACGTGGACCGGGACGATGGCCTGGATCAGCTCGCCAATGGTGGTGTGCTGGGTGATGACCTCGGCGCGATTGTTGGCCACGGCCAGGCGCACGGCCTCCGAGGGAATCACCGGCAGGACAATGGGCAACAGCCGCTTGCCCCGCAGGGCGATCAGCTCGTTGCGCTCGCCGTCGAGCAGGGTGAGGCTGTCCGGGGATCCGGGCAGGTCGATCTCCAGGGTCTTGACGAAGTATCGCTCCAGGGCGGCCAGGTCATGGATGTCGAGGGCGCCGCTCTCCAGCAGCGAGACCATCTGCCGGCCCATGTATTCGGCTTGCAGCCCCGAGTTGTGCAGGGTTGACTGGGCCAGCTTGAGCGAGGACTCCAGCGAAGCCTCGACGTTGGCGTTGAACCAGTAATCCATCGAGGTGGAGACGAAGCGCAGGGCAACGACGAAGAGGATGCCGGTGGGTACCAGCGACAGGCAGACAAAGGCGATGACCAGCCGGGTGCGTAATTTGGCGCCCAGGATCTTCTGGTTGCGCTCGAACACCAGTTCCACCAGGTTGCGTAGCACCAGGTAGAGCATGAGCAACAGCAACAGGCCGTTGACGTTGATCAGGGCGAAGATCAGGAGGGTACTGGAGAAGGGCAGGTTGTACTCGCCCTCGAGCAGGCCGCGCTGCAGGTAGGCGAGGACCGGGATGAGCAGGAGGCAGAGCCCGATGACCAGACGGACCAGCCGCTGCTTCTTTTTTTTCTGCTCAGCGGTGAGCATGCGGTATCCGGTCGGGGGCCGGATCAGTAGCGGAATTCGATGGTGCGCCAGTCGGTTTCAAAATCCCCCAGGGTGGTGAAGGGAATCAGGCTGCCCATGCCCAGGGGCAGGGTGCCCTTCTTCAGGGTGACCTTGAAGTGGATGGCATAGGGGGCGTCGGGGACCAGCTGGTTGAGAGCGATGACCTTGACGCCGTTGAGCTCGGCCATCAGCTGCTTGGCTTTTTCCAGCGAACCGGTGGTCACCTTGTTTTCCTGGCCGGAGAAGGCGATCGCGTATTCCTCGCGGCTGGCGTCGTAGGTCAGGGTATGGGTGAACGTGGACTCCACCAGCGAGGCGTCAAGCCAGTGCCGGTTGGACTTGACCAGTTCCATGTGGAAGGTGAAGACGATGGGTACGCCCACCTTCAACCCCTCCAGCATCTCCTCGGTGAAGCCGTTCTTCACCGTGGCGAACAGGAGCAGGTCCGCATCCGAGGTGGTGACGATGATGTCCTTGATATCGGGCGACAGGTCCCTGGCCGCAAGCGTCAGCCCCGGAAGGGCGAGCGTCAGGCAACAGAGCAACAGCAGCCGGATGAACAATCGTTTCATGGTATGGTCAAGATGGCGGTAGAATCGCCGATTATGAGAGTCTCAGGAAAAAGTATTGCTGTAGCTTATACATGATCGCTTTTTATTTGTCCATGGGAAGACGGATGAGGGTCCCGGAAGTTGGCAAGGCGAGGGGTGGTGAAGGTCGCCTCGATTTCGCAATATCAAGGGGATGGAGGCGGGAAGGATTCCGGCTGCACCGGTCGATGCGGGATGCAGAATTGGCAGGGGGCGAGGGCGGCAATCGGGCGCCCCTCCCCGCGGCGGCGTGTATCGGCCGTCGCAGGGAAGGGCTGGGGGAGGAATCAGAACGTATACGTAAGGCTGACGCCGCCGTAGACGGTGGTGTCGACCGTCTCGTCGGGCAGGACATCTTCATCCATGCTGTCGGTGTAGTTGATGCTGGCGCCGACGCCAAAGGCCTCGGTCACCATGTATTTCATCGAAGCGGTCAAGGTGTAGTTGAAAAAGCCGCCGTCGATGCCGCCGGCGTAAAAGTCGGCAAAGTCCTCGCCGGCATAGGCAATGGTCCCGGCCAGGCCCAGGGTGGTCTTGTCATTGATGCTGTAGCTGTAGCCAAGGCCTGCGGTGAGGTAGTAGTCGCTGACCTGGTCAACGTCATAGTACAATTTCGTGGAGATGGTGAACCCGCCGCCAAACGAGTAGCCCAAACCCGCGAACAGTTCGGTGGTGGCGTCGGCGCCGCCGGGAAAGAGATACTCGATCACGCCGACGCTGGCATCGACTGCGCCGAGCTTGAAGGCATAGGTGGCAGTCAGGTCAACTTCCGAAAACTCGCCGTCATCGACCGCGCCGTCATAGTCATCCACATCCAGGTTGCCCCAGACGTTGAAGGCAAACCCGCCGGCGGAGACATCCATGCTCGGCTGGAGGACAAAACCGTCGTTGAAGGTCAGGCCGCGCCAGACATAAGCGGAGTTGGCGTCGAGGGCCGCGGTGGCGGTGGCGGCTGAGGCCTGGGATGCTGCGCCGCAGGCGACGGCGGCGGCAAGGGCGATGGTGGAAAAGGTCCGTTTCATACTCTCTCCTGTTGATGGTGGTTTGCCGGCAAGGGCGACGGGTCCATAGGTGGTTGAACAGCGCCGGTCGCGGGAAGGGGAGCCCCGCGGATCGGCACGCGCTTCATCGTTGCCTTCACCACTAGCAGTATTGATGCCAACCAGGAAGGCTGTCGTTATATTCTTCTCCTTTCAAGGGGTTGTGGCGGATATTCATTGTCTCGCAATTGGTTCTTGGTAAACCGTTGTTCACATATTTGCACTGGTAGAGAGAAATTAAAAACCAAAATGTAACAATTGGGCGGTGGCAAGGCGGCAGGGCAGGGGTGGGGCAGTGGAGAAAGGGGCTGGCTGGATCGGAGCGTTTTTCGGTGGCGGGGCTACTTCTTCAGTTCGATGGCGACCTCGACGTCGGGCCACCGCTTGGCCACGGGCTGGATGGACGGACGGGCGATGATCTTGCAGAAGATCCGGCTATCGGTGGTGATCGCATCGAGGTAGATGGGGGTGGTCAGGACCTCGCTGGCCGGCTTCTCGTCCTTGCTGATTGGCATGGTTACCAGCACCGTGTCCGGGGTGACGGTGATCTTGCCGAGCTTCAGGGCGCCGGGCAGTTTGCCGATGATCTGCGGAGTGATGGCCACGTTCTTTTCCACCACTTCAGCGAGCGTCAGTTTGAGCTGCTGCGGTGAGGTGTCCAGCAGAGTGACGCCTTTGGGCAGGCGCAGGTTCTCGCTGGTGATGATGATGGTCTGGCTGCCCTTGGCCATCCGGGACAGGTCGACCTTGACCGTGGGCGGATTGGCGATCAGGGTGTCCATGTCCGATTTGGGGCCGGTGAGGTGGAGTTTGACCTCGTCCTCCTTGTCGCCCACCAGGGCCAGGTTTTCCGCTGGCGAGGTGTAGTCGATGGTCACCGGCAGAACCCGCTCGACGATCTCGCGCTGGGCGACGATCAGGGTGGACCAGAAGGCGCTGGCCACGATCAGGCTCACCGCGAGTTGGAAGATAGTTCCCTTACGGATCCTGGGGGCGTTTTCCCGTTTGAGGAAGCCCATCTCCCGCTGGTGTTCGATGATCGCCCGGGTGATCTCGCCGGCGCTGGCCAGCGGCCGCATCTCGCCGTTGACAAAGGCCGAGACCCGGCCGCGCTCCTCCGAAACCACCAGGGCAAGCGCGTCGGTCTGTTCGGCCAAACCCATGGCGGCATGGTGACGGGTGCCGTAGTCTTCGGACAAACGGGCGGACTGGGACATGGGCAGGCGGACCCCGAACTGGGTCAGCCGGTTGCCCTCGATCAGCACCGCGCCATCGTGGCCGGGCGAGTTGGGGTCGAAGATGCTGAGAATCAGCGGGATGCTGGGGACAGCGTTGAGCTGGTAGCCGCCGGAGAGCTTGTCCC
>CAZFPV010000208.1:0-4496 GCA_964521155.1 uncultured Desulfobulbus sp.
CCGAGCGGGCGCCTTGATCTGGATCGGCAGGGTGCGGTAGAGTTGCTCGATCAGAATCCCCTCGGGCGGGTCGGGCAGCAGTCGGGGTTTTTCGGGCGGAGCCCCCTTGCGGACTCTCGTTCCCTTGCCAGCTTCCAGGGCGATGGTCCGGCTTGCGGCCGAGACTTGGACTACACCACTCAGTGTTTCCACCGAGTTGGCGCCGCTGTCGTCGGTTTTCAACCGATACTCGGTGCCGCGGATGCCGGTGACCGCAATTGGCGTTCTGGTCTGGAAACTGTCGTTGGGGCGCAGTTTCTGCCGCATCCAGTGAACGATATTCCCTTTCTTGAGTTCGAAATCAGCCTTGATGTTGCCGTCGGGCAGGCGGAAGAGATAGTTGATGGTGAAACGGGAGTCCGGTTCGATGCGGGTATAGGTGTTGTCCGGCAGAATCAGGTGGGTGTATCCGTCCGGACCGGAGATAACAGTCTGGCCGGCGGCCAGGGTGTCGTCCTTGCGCAGGGGGATGGTCTGCTCGCCTTCGCCGAGCAGGGAGACCGAGCCATTGACCGTGGCCACCCGGGCGCTCAATGGTTCGGTAACCAGCATTGACAGCGGTACCTGGATGGTGGAATTGTGGTAGATGAGATAGGGTTCGGAGAGCTTGTTGATGCGGGCGATCTCCTTCCAGTCATTGCCGTCACGGCAGTAGTCCCTGGCGATATGGATCAGGTTGGTGTCAACAGCCACATACAGGGGAATCAGACGATGGTTTGCCTCCCCGGCCATGATGCCAGCGGAAGGCAGGAACAACGTCATCAAGGTTGCCATGAGCAGCAACACTCTGGAACAAAAGAAAATTCTATCTGTCCTGCGGTCGAATCTGAAAGGTGCGACCATCATGGGCGATCTCCGGGGATGAGTTTGTAGCCGACGCCGGCAACAGCCTTGATGCTCAAGGCCTTGGGGCAGACAGTCTCCAGCTTGCGGCGAATGTTGGCAATGTGCATGACCAGCGATTTGGTTTCGGTGTCCGGTTCGTAGCCCATGACTTCCTTGAGCAACTCGCCATGGGGGACAACGGTCAGCGACCTGGATGCCAGGTAATGGAACAGGTCGAATTCGGTCTTGGTCAGGGGAATGCGTGTCTGGTCGGGTAGATTAGCCTCTCGGGCTGCGGGCGTAATCGTGACCGGACCGATGGTCAACGGCGGGCTCTTCCTTTCGCCGTTGGGGCTGTTGCGCCGGACCTGCACCCTGACCCGAGCCAGCAGTTCCTTGGGGCTGAAGGGTTTGGTGACGTAATCGTCGGCGCCGAAGTCCAGTCCGGTGACCTTGTCGTCGACGCCGCTCCGCTCGGTCAGCATGATCACCGGGGTGCAGGTGTCCATCTGCCGCAGTTGCTGCAGAACAGTCAGACCGTCCTGATACGGCATGACGACGTCGAGGATGATGATTTCCGGGCGTTCCATCTGGATGCGGGTCAGGGCGTCCTTGCCGTCCGGCGCCGCCGCCACGGTTGCGCCCTGGGCGGTAAAGTAGGCCACAAGCATATCGCGAATGGACGGATCGTCTTCAAAGATAAGCAGCTTGTACGAGAGGGGAGTTGTCATGTCAGGTGGGTGTGCCATCATAAGTCATTGAAATGGAATAACTCGGGTTAAACAAATATCCGACAAGAGTGTATCGGCTAAAATCAGCCTGTGCCCCAGTCCTGATGAGTTTATCTTACAACGTTTACCAGAAATTTATCCAAGAAAAAACGTATGCCGAGCTACGAAAATACTGTAGGTGGTTATAAGTTTAATCGATGGATTTTGATTGTATAGCCTTTTTTTACTGATCGTGCCAAGGGTGATGAACATTCCGGATGACGCTCTGATCTATCCACCTCCTTCGGGGGCTGGCGAAAATGCAAACAGGGAAAAGCGTGGATGCTCCATGCCGATGGCCGCAAACGAGGAGGACCATCCACCATTCCCGTTACACCGATATCGACGTCCTGATGCTGAGCAAGCAACAGGGCAGGAGGCTGACCACCTTGCGCTGTATCCCGACTTTGGATGAATCCCGAACCATCGGCCTCCCGGAAGGGCGCTCGCTCCTGCGACGTCTGGTGAAATTCCCGCAGACTTCGCCCATATCCTGCCCTCGGTCGTGCTGGAACCGACCACCCTGCAGCAGGGATGGTTGATAGTCAGTAGTGCTCAAGCGGCAGGTCCGCCTCACCGGCTACGGTACAATCATGGAGGTGGTCTATGGCAAGATCGCTGGCGCCGAGGTCAACGCCCAGCACAGTCTGAATGGAGAGGCTCTGCTGGATCGCTTTCTTGCCCCGGAACGGCTGACGCTGCAGCGGATCGATTGAGTGGGGCGAGCAGGGGGATGGTCGCTCAGATACGTTCCAGGCAAAGCCAGGTCAGGGCCGTACAGGCCAGGAGCCAGAGCAGGATAGCCAGTAGCCAGCGGCGGCGGGCAGGGTCTGCGGTTGGCAGCAGGAAGAGCAGTAGCAGGGGGATCAGGGGGAAGACCACTCCGGCGAGGAAGGCCGGCAGGTACCGCAGCAGTTCCTGCAAACCAAGGAAAAACCATGGGCCGGCGATAAACAGCAGGCCGGGGCGATCCGGTTCTATCGGGGCCGCGATCAGCGCCGACAGCAGCGCGGTGAGCAGGACCAGAACCAGATGGTTGCGCCAGCGGGCGGTATAGCGGCGGAGGTGCGGCCAGGCTGCTATCCCGCCCAGCACCACCAGGCCGATCACGTGCTGGACGTATACTTTGCGCGCGCCGCTGTCACCAAGGTCAAACAGCAGGTCATTCAGGGCGCCGCCGACCAGGGGTATCGACAGGCAGATGTGGCTGGCAATGGCCCCAGCCGCCTCGCCGGTGGCGTCGCCCCGCAGCACATAGCCGGTGAACAACAGCAGCAGGGCGCAGGGCAGGGTGGCGCAGAGCCGCACCCAGGCAGTTCGCTGGTACTTTGCCTCGTTTTGCCACAGCACCACCGCCAGGTGGGCCATCAGGAGAAGGAAAAAGGCCTGGCTGGAATAATAGTGCAGCGCCCGCCAGAAACTACCGTAGGGGACAACCAACTCGATGGTGCTGGTCGAGTAGAACGGTTCACCCAGGTCGTACTGGAGGGCGATGACGATGCCCGAGACGACGGAGAGGAAGAGGCTGATCAGCGAGGCCCCGCCCCACCGGTACGCAAGTACAAGCCGCCAGGGATTGAAGGGCGATCCGGCGTCGGTGGATTCGTCCATCAGAGTTGCACCACGTAGGCGGTGGTCCGGCCCTCGGCGTCCTGTTTTTGGGTCACCTCGAAGACAGGCAAATCCCGTTCCGCAGGTCCGGCGAACCGTTTTCCCTCGGGCGTGAACCGGCTCTGATGGCAGGGGCATTCCAAATGGCCTTTGTCCTCGTGATAGTTCAGCCGGCACCCCAGGTGGGTGCAGATCCTGGAAACGGCCCGGCCCCCTTCCCCGGTGGCAAAGAGGACAAAATCATGGCTGGTGTGGACGCCGCTCAAGGGAAGCGGCGCCGGCACTTCCACCAGCCGAGGCTTGGCGGCAACCTTGAACCCGGTAAACCGCAGCAGCGGGTAGAGAAAACAGGTCGCGGCGGCGGCGGCCATCCATCCTGTCCAGCGCACCAGCAAGTTGCGGCGATCGGGCGCTGCCGGGCTCAAGCGGCTCTCCGCGGCATCTCTTTGCATCAGGCGAACTTCTCCTTGAGCGCCCTCTCGACGTGGGCCGGCACTAGCCCGTTGATGTTGCCGTGCAGCCTGGCGGCATTCTTAATACCGGTGGAACTGATGTAGATCCAGCGAAATCCGGTCATGAGGAAAACCGTCTCAACCGTCCGTTCCAATCTCCGGTTCATCAACGCCAATTGGAACTCATAGTCAAAGTCCGAGACCGCGCGCAGGCCGCGGATGATGGCGCTAGCGTTGTTCTGCAGCGCATATTCAACGATCAGGCCCTCGGTGAAGCCAACCTCGACCCGGCCATTGAAAGCAAGGAAACTCTCGCCGATCAGGCGGCATCGCTCCTCCAGCGAAAACAGCGGGGTCTTTTGGGCGTTGACGGCGATGGTGACGATGATCTTGTCAAACAGATGCAGCCCGCGCCGGATAATATCGATGTGCCCGTTGGTGATGGGGTCGAAGGTGCCTGGGTAGAGGGCGACGGAAGGCTGCGGTTTGCCGCCTTCCACCGGTGGTTGATACAATTCGTCCATGGGGGTTTCAGTGCTGTTCCGTTTGCCGTTGGTAGATCCACAGGCCGGTCTCGCCGTAGCGGCGGCGATCGGTCAGGCTGAGCATGCCGACCCTGTCCGGCAAGGCGGCGTTTCGGTGTTCCTCGACCAAGACCAGGGCCTCGGATGCGAGCAGGCCGCTCTTTTCTACCATTGCCAGCGTGCGGTCAGCCAGTTTTTTCTGGTAGGGCGGATCCATGAAGACCAGGTCGACTAGGGCGCCGGGCGGCAGGCCAGGGCGGAGGGAAGAAAGGGAG
>CAZFPV010000209.1:0-4484 GCA_964521155.1 uncultured Desulfobulbus sp.
TGCCGGGGGTGACCATGACAAAATTCCGCCCCAGCCGTTGCCGCAGTGGCAAGGCCTCCCGGGCGGAACAGACTACGCCGTGGCAGCCAAGCCGAAGCACGCTCTCGGCCCGTCGCAGCACCAGATCCTCCACCGTACCGGCAAAACCGAGCTCGGCCGCCTCCTCGGCGCCGGTGCTGGTGAGCACGGTCACCGCCAGGATGGAGATGCCGGTGTCGGCAGCCAGCGCCGCCTCCACCACCGGCCGGTAGCCGTGCACCGTGGTGCAGGTGACGCCCCGGTCCGCGAACTGCCGCATCGCCAGTTGCACCGTGGCCGGAATATCGTGCAGCTTGAGGTCGAGCATCACCTTGCAGCCGCGGCCGACGATGTGTTCCACCACCGGCCATCCGCCGGCGAAAAAGAGCTGCAGGCCTACTTTGAAGAAGCGGATCTGCCCGGCCAGCCGATCCACCAGGGCCAGGGCCTCGCGGCTGTCGGCCAGGTCGAGGGCGAAGATGATGCGCTCTTCCAAGGGGATGGGAGTTCGGTTCATGCCCGGATCATCTCCTCGGCCAGCATCCGGTCGGCGAAATCGAGCACGAACTGGCGCTGGGCCGGGGTGGCCCAGGCAATGCAGGAGCAGTGCATGTTGCTGGCGCTTCGCACCAGGAATTCGAAACGCAGCGAGCTCGGCTCCAGGATCACGGAAAAATAGAAGGGGCCGCAATCCGCGTGCTCCTGCTGTTCCGGCCCCAACAGGTCGGGCGGCACCCCGAGGAAAAAGACGCCCTCGATTCCGCCCGGCTTGAGGGTCCGCTTGAGGTAACTGTCCAGGGTATCGCGTTCGAGAAAGGTGATCTCGTCGATCAGGTACTGTCGCATGGCAGGGTTCCTTCGGCCGTGATGCGGCCCGGTCGTTTACAGGTATTCGGCGGCCAGCGAGGCCAGGTGGCTGCGTTCGGATCGGGTCAGGGTAATGTGGCCGCAGGCGGCGTGTCCCTTGAGCCGTTCCACCGTGTAGGTGAGGCCGTTGCTGCTGGCGTCGAGATAGGGGTTGTCGATCTGTTCAGGGTCGCCGGTCAGCACCATCTTGGTACCCTCGCCGGCCCGGCTGATGATGGTCTTGACCTCGTGCGGGGTCAGGTTCTGGGCCTCGTCGATGATCACGTACTGACGCGAGATCGACCGCCCACGGATGTAAGTCAGGGCTTCGAGCTCGATCTTCTCCTCGCGCAACAGCCGCTTGATCCCCAACTCGGCGGCCGCGTCCTGCCTGCCGCCGTTGCCGATGCCCATGAGGTAGGAGAGATTGTCGAAGATCGGCTGCATCCACAGCTGCATCTTCTCGTCCTTGGTGCCGGGTAGGTAGCCAATGTCGCGACCAAGCGGGATCACCGGGCGCGAGACCAGGAGTTTCTCGTAGCGGCTGCCCTTGAGGGTGTTGGCCAGGCCGGCGGCCAGGGCCAGCAGGGTCTTGCCGGTGCCGGCCTGGCCGATGAGCGAGACCAGCGGCACCTCCGGATCCATCAGCAGCTCGAGTGCGGCCCGCTGCTCCATGCTCCGTGGCCGCAGGTTGAATGCACTCTCATAGACCGGGTTGAGCGGCTTGAGCTGGCGGCCGCCGGCGACGACACGGCCGACGCCGCTGTGGCGCTCGTTGGCCGTATCCACCAGCTGGACAAATTCGTTGGGCTGCAGGTCCTCACCAGTGAGCTCGACGGTCTTGCCGTGGTAGAGGCGGTCAACGGTTGCCCCGGCCACCTGCAGGCGTCGCCAGCCGGTGTACAGTTGGTCGAAGTCGGCCTTCTCCTTCTCGAAATCCTGCACCTCGATGCCCATGGCGTCTGCCTTGAGGCGGGCGTTGATGTCCTTGGAGACGAAGATTACCCGCCGGCCTTCCTGCAGCAGTCGGTAGGCGGTAGCAATGATGCGGTTGTCGGGGATGGCGAGGTCGATGCAGGTGCCGCGCGAATCCTCCCGTTCCATGGTGATCCAGACCACGCCGCCGTCGTCGGTGGGCACGCCCGTGCCAAGGCTGCCCTGGCCGCGCAGGCGGTCGAGGCTGCGGATGACGCCGCGGGCGTTGCGGCCGAGCTCGTCGTTGTTCTTCTTGAACTTGTCCAGTTCCTCGATCACCGTCATCGGCAGGACCACGGTGTTATCGCCAAAGCTGGTGATGGCATCACTGTTATGCAAGAGGACGTTAGTGTCGAGGACGAAGAATTTGCTGGCCATGCGGCTTCCTGTGACGGCGGGATTTTGGGGGATGGGGATGGGCTTGTTCAGAGATCAAGCGAGGTGGTGTCCTGGTTGATGACCTCGCCACCGGTCTTGCCGACGATAACCATGTTTTCCAGGCGGATGCCGCCCCAGTCGGCCAGGTAGAGGCCCGGTTCGACGGTGACGACCATGCCGGCCTTGAGCTGCTTGCGATATCGCTGCGACAGCCGCGGCTCCTCGTGCACTGCCAGGCCGACGCCGTGGCCCAGGCCGTGACCGAAATACTGGCCATAGCCGCCCTCGGTCAGCACCCGGCGGGCCGCCCGGTCCACCTCCTGGCCGGTCACCCCTTCGCGGATGGCCTCGATGCCGGCCAGCATGGCCCGCCGCACCAGCCGGTGCCGGTCGAGGAAGGTCTGGTCGGGGCGGCCTGCGACAAAGGTGCGGGTCATGTCGGAGCAGTAGCCCTGGAAGATGAGCCCCATGTCGATCAGCACCAGGTCGCCGGGGAGCAGTTCGCGGTCCGTGGGCACCGCATGGGGCCGGGCGGCGTTGGTTCCGAAGGCGACGATGGTCTCGAAGCTCGGACCTTCCGCGCCCATCTCCCGCATGGTCAACTCGAGCGCGAGCGCGATCTCCCGCTCGGTCATGCCCGGCTCGATGGTGTTGTAGACCGACTGGAACACCCGCTCGTTGAGCGCGGTGGACTGTCGCAGCAGGGCCAGCTCCGCCTCGCTCTTCACCGCCCGCATCCGCTCGACCAGGCCGTGCTGGGGCAGGAGGGCCAGGCCGTGCCGGTCGGCCATGGCCGCCAGCCGTTGGAAGGTGGAGTGGAGCAGATAGTCGCTTTCAAATGCGAGCGAGCCCAGGCCAAGCCGGCCGGCCAGCCGTTCCAGCAGCTTGAGCATCCCCCTGGTGTAGACCTCGACCTGGAAGCTGCTCGCTTCGGCCTCGGCCTGGAGGGTGAAGCGGCTGTCGGTGAGGAGGAAGGGGCGGCCGTCTGCCGGAATGAGCAGCACGCCCGAACTCTCCTGGATGCCGTGGTCCGGGGCGGTGTAGCCGCTCAGGTAGCGGCGATTGTCCGGCTGGGTGACCAGCAGGGCGTCGATCTTCCTGCCGCGCAGGGTCGCCTGTAAACGGACGAGGCGGTCGTGGGCGTCCGGCATGCTCAGGCTCCGGTCCAGGCCTTGAGCTGGGCCTTGAATTGCTCCAGGGCCTGACCGTACTGGCCGTCCAGGTCCGCCTCCAGCCGCGCCCACTGCTCCTTGAACTGGGGCTCCATGGTGACGTCGATCTTGGAGGTGTCGGCCTTCATCCCCTTGCGCATCAGCAGCTGCTCGATCTGCATCCGCATCTGCTCTTTCAGCTGCTCGTACAGCTGTTTGCGGTGCTGGCCGTACTGGGAGGCGACGGTCCGCAGTTCCTGGCAGAGGGCGGCGATGTCGCCGGCGCCGCTGTTGAGCTCGACGATGCCCTGAACCGCCCGCTCGATGCGCTTGATGCCATCCTCGTCACGCGGCAGGAAGAGATTGCGCAACAGCGAGGCGAGCATGCCCTGGCGCAGGGCCGCCTGCTGGCCAGGCTCCTGGCGGCCAAGGAGGTCGGCCAGCGACTCGCCCTGGCCGCCCAGATACTCGGCGGTCAACCGCATGCCCTGCTTCAGGTTTTCCTCGTGACGCATCTCGTCAGGGGTGGCCGTGCCCATGCGGGCGGCCCGTTCCATGACCAGATCCATGGTCGATTTTATTCCAGCCATTGGCGGATTCTCCTTGGGATATTGGGGTGGGAAATGTGACACCCGACTATAAACATAGTCGGGGCAAACTACAAGCCGGGGCGGCGATCGATCAGGCGGGCGGCAAAAAACCCGTCCAGGCCGTCGGCCGGGGTGGGCCGAAAAAATCCGGCCGCATCGACCAGGCGGTGGGTGGCTTCGGGCAGCAGCGCGGCGGCGCTTGCCACCGCAAAGGTCGGGTGTTGGCCAAGGAAGGCGGCCACCACCTGCTCGTTCTCCTCAACCTCGAGCGAACAGGTGGCATAGACCACCACCCCCCCGGGTGCAAGCAGGCGGGCGGCGATATCCAAAAGCCGCAACTGGTCGGCCTGGTAGCGAGCCATCTCCTCGGGCTGCCGGTTCCAGCGGATGTCGGGATGGCGGCGGATGACGCCGGTGCCCGAGCAGGGCGCGTCGATGAGGATGGCGTCGAAGGGCTGGGGCCGGGTGTCGGCGAAGCTGGCCAGGTCGGTGCGCAGGCAGCGGAGCTGGTCGGTCAGACCAAGAC
>CAZFPV010000210.1:0-4475 GCA_964521155.1 uncultured Desulfobulbus sp.
CTTTGTCACCGAGGCAGTGGTGATCGACGCCACCGACGAGACGGCCCTGGCCCGGCTGCATCCGAAAGAACGCGACTGCGCGGTCTGCGCCATCGGCGACGACTCCAAAGAGGCCTCCATCATCTGCACCGCCCTGTTGCGTCAGATGGGGGCGCCGTGGGTCATCGGCCGGGCCAACAACCCCATGCATCGCCGCATCCTGCAACTGGTCGGCGCCCATCTGGTGGTCAACCCGGAGGAGGAGTACGGACGCCGGTTCGCCAACCGCCTGCTCTACCGCAACGTCATCTCCGACATGCCGCTGGGCGAGGATCTGCACCTCACCGAAATGACGGTGCACGAGTCCATGGTGGGCAAGACCCTGGTGGAACTGGCCCTGCCCAGACGCTTCGGCGTCATGGTGGTCGCCATCCGCCGCGGCGAGCAGGGCAAGGTGCTGCAGCCCTTGCCCAATGACCCGCTGATGACCGGTGACCGCCTGATCATCGCCCGTAACGGTCACTCCATCAAGGCCTGCGAGGATCTCATCACCCTCTTTGCCCTGGCTGGCGACCGGCCATTCACTGAATCCAGCCGGGAAAAGGCCCTGGCCGCCGTCGCCAAGATCAGGGGCAACATCACCGAGCCCGAGGAGCCCGCATTTCTCGACGCCATCGAGCGCGACCTCGCTGCCGCCTTCCGGGGCGAGACCAAGGCCAGGGAGGCCGCGATCGGCAACCTCGTCCAGCTCAGCTGGGTCAATCAGGTCGCCATGGTCAAGGCCGACCGGCAGGCACAGCAACTCGGCCAGGATGGCGCCTGGGGAGTCATGTTCATGGCGGTGGCCGCCTTTCTCGCCGGACTGTTCTTCCTTCGCGGCCTCAACCGGCGAGTCGTCGCCCCCATGGAGGAAATCCACGTCGTCCTGCGGGCGCACCGCAACAACGAGTCCATGCGCCGCTGCACCGGCACGGACCTGCCCCAGGATATGCTGGCCGTGTTCACCGGTATCAACGAACTCCTTGACCAGTGCCAGGTCCGGACGGACGGCGGTTCGATGCGGATGGAGGGGTGACGGAGGAGGGACCGAAGGATCAAAAGGAATACGGCCGGTGAGGGAACAGGCTGGCGACAACTCGACCGCGGGCTGTTTATCGCTGTCTACCGGGGCATGGCCCCGTCCCCTTGCCCGAGACCGGCCAGCAGCCGGGCCAGGGCCAGTTCCTTGGCCTTGGCCTCGACTTCGACGGTGAGCCGATGCGGCAGCCAGCAGGAGGGGATGTCGGCGGGATCGATGAAATCGTGATGCGGCCGGGGATTGCTGCCGTTCCAACCGACCTTGGGGCTGGAGAGGTGGAACAGCGGTTCCCGCGACCAGGTGGCCAGGGCCCGCGCCGTCACCTCTTCAACGCTCAACCCGTCGGGGTGGCAGCGATGGTGGTGGACATCGTAGACAAAGGGGGTGCCGGTTCGTTCGCAGACAGGCAGCAATTCGGCCGGGGGGTAGATGCGGTCGTCGTTCTCCAGGACCAGTCGGGACCTGATCGGTGCAGGCAGTCGCTCGATGGCGACGACAAGCCGTGCCAGCGCCGCTGCCTTGTCGCCGTAGCCCCCGCCGCCGTGCAGGGTGATGACGTCAGCCCCGATCAGTTCCGCCGCCTCGGCATGATAAGCCAGTTCGGCCAGCGAGCGGGCGGTGACGCACGCATCCGGGGAGGAGAGAAGGGTGAACTGGTCAGGATGGAAACCGAGGCGGACACCCAGGCACGCAGCCTCCGCACGGGCCTGGCCATAACACTGCGCAATAGCAGCATATCCGGGTAGTTCATCCAGCCGGTAACCCAGGTCGGGATGGGTCTTGAGCGGGAAGAGACGGCTGTTGACCCGAAAGGCGCCGATACCGTGGCCGTGGCAGTAGCGGATGGCCCGCAGCAGCGATTCGCCGTTGCCGCGCACGGTCGAAGCCAGCATCTCCAGCTGGCGGCCGCGGTCGAACCGGCCGAGATGGGCGGCCTGGCGGATGCCGAAACGGATGGGCTCCTCGACAAAGAGGCAGCAGAGCCCCCAGCGGATGGCGGCGGTCATGCCACCGGACCGTCGCCGACCAGGGGCAGAAGTTTGACCACCCTGAACCGCACCAGGTGCCGGATCGTTTTCAGAAGTTGTATCCAATGCCATGGTATCTCTCTTGGTTCGTTGAATGAAAAGGTACGGTTCGTCTCAACAGTAATGCCGTATTCACTTCCAGCAATAGCGGCAAACAGGGTATCATGGCAACCGAACAGGAATTATTCCCCTGGCAAGCCCTCTGCCCGGCCGCCCACGGCCGGCGCAGCCACGCCGAACCCGCCGGGCACGCGCCCGTCGCCATACCCACAAGGAGACCAACCATGACGGAAGAAGAGAAGGAAATCAAGGAGTTGACGGAACAGATCGAGGCCGTGCTCGATGCGGCCGAGGCCAATGACCTGGACGCTGTCTACGACAACCGGGCCGCCATCGTCTCGATGTATGCCCAGGCCTTGGTCGAATTTCATTTCGAGGAGGATCGGCTCGACTGGCTCAACGAGATCCTCGGCGCGGTCGAAGATGACGACATCGCCGCCTGCCGCCGTCTGCTCGGCCAGGAAGCGGACACGGACACAACCTTCCTCGCCAGCCAGTTCGCGGCGGTCATGGCCGGTTTCTTCCACCACGACGAGTGCATGACCGTGGTCCAGGCCCTTGGCCTCCAGGCCCTGCTCAGGGGGATGCAGGCCGAGCCGGAGGAGTGAGCGCGCAGCGCGGCCGCGATCACGTCGGCCGGACCGGCGCACGAGCCCATTAGCTCCGGTCAACAGCAGCCGGAGAGCACCTTCCGGCCCAGCAGCCGGTTGACCCAGGCGCCGAGGATGGCCACGGCGCAGCCCACCCCGGGCGTGACCGTGATCGCCGCCACCGGGCAGTTGCGGGCGCAGGCCCCGCACTCCATGCACAGTTCTGGGTTGGTGACCGCAAGCACCCGCTCGGGCAGGGAAAAAATCCGGTGTGGGCAGACCGTCACGCAGGCGCCACAGCCGACGCAACATTGCCGGTCGACCCGCAGGGTCGGCGCGTTGTCAATGTATCGGAATCCTTGCATCGCAGTGGCTCCACATCAGAAAAACCGGCCGCCCACCCACAGGCCGGCGGCCAGGCAGACAGCCATCAGTTGGGTCGGGATGGCCCGTTTCATCTCGTATTCCACCCCGCTGGGCGAGGTATAGGGCGTCGAGCCGGTGAAATTCATGGCCAGGTATGAACTCACGGTCAGCAGCCAGAGCGACATCGCCGCAGTCTCGGCCCGGTCGAACCGGGTCAGGAAGGGCCAGGCGCAGGCCGCAACCGCAAGTCCGGAGACAATGCCCTTGAGCCAGAACTGACGAAAGGGCAGCCAGGGCAGGAGCAATGGCGCCAGCACCGCTCCGCCGAGGATGCCAAGCAGCGTCGCCGCCAGTAGGGTAAGCCCTCGCGCCACGGCGTCGCCCAGCGAAAAGAACGATGGCCCGATTCCGGAGAGGAGCAGGGCCAGCGCCATGATCACCAACAGGGGTTTGGCCGTCAGATACAGTTCCACCGGAATCAGCACCGCCCGCTCGCGCAGGGTGAAGGTCACCTCGCGCATGATCTCGTCGCAGCGATTGCCGTTGCCAAGATAGGCCGGCAGGTCGGCGGCGCGGATCGGGCCAAACAGCACCCGGAAGCCGCAACCCTGCTTCACCGTGCGCGCAGCCACGCCGGAAGCGGCCAATTGCGGCAGGATCAGGTCACGGTGGCGGACTATTTCGGCCAGGCGATACCGGTGCACTGCGTGGATGACCTCCGCGGTCGAGAATGTCCCCTTGCCGGCAGCGCACCAGACGTTGATGCCCCGCGTGTCGATGGCCATGATCCAGGCGTCGACGACGCCCAGTTGTTCGCGCAGGGCGTCGAAGCTGAGCTTGTAGTTGGCTGTCACCAGCACCGGCGAATCCGGCCCGGGCGAGCCAACCGCATACAGGCCGGGGGCGACGCGGTAGCGGCCGCGAACAATGCCGATCCTGGCTCCGGCCGTGCCCCAGTGGTCGCGGGCGTTCAGCCGGGTCGCCACCCGCGGTATAGGCCCGATCGGGGTTTCAAGGAAGTCGTGCACAAAGGAGCGGATGGTGTAGCCCGCCCGCTCGTGAACCCCGGACCGGGGTTCCTGTTTCGGGCCTCAGCAGGGCGCGTCAGCGGCCGGTTCGCTGCCCGTGCAGGACGGCTGCGGAGCAAAAAGGGGCAAGTCCGGCAGGCCCTGGGCGGACCGGGGCAGGGGTTGAACAAGGGGCAGATCGTGCGGGTCCATGCGGGGCCTCGTCGGAATCGGGTGATTGGGCCCGCGCGGCATTCGGGCTCGGGCTGACGTCCTTAAGATAATGCCCCCGCCCCCTTCCGGCTAGGCTTTCCTGCCCCACTTTTTTATCCTGCCAACATCAGGGCAGCCCTGAAAGCAACTGGGC
>CAZFPV010000211.1:0-4456 GCA_964521155.1 uncultured Desulfobulbus sp.
GGGGTTCAAGGCGGTGCAGACCGGTGGCCCCTCGGGCGGCTGCATCCCGGCGGCCTTCATCGACCTGCCGGTGGACTACGAACACCTGGCCGAGGTCGGCTCGATCATGGGCTCGGGCGGCATGATCGTCATTGATGAGGAATCGTGCATGGTCGACATGGCCCGCTACTTCCTCACCTTTACCGAGAACGAATCCTGCGGCAAATGCGTGCCCTGCCGCATGGGCACCCAGCACCTGCTGCGCATCCTTACTGACATCACCGAGGGCCGGGGCACGCCCGACCAGATCGAGACCATGCGCCGCATCGGCGACACCATGAAGAGCGCCTCGCTCTGCGGCCTCGGCCAGACCGCAGCCAACCCGGTATTGACCACGCTGGCCTACTACGAGGACGAGTACCGGGCGCATATCGAGGATCATACATGCCCGGCCGGAGCCTGCCGGGCGCTGATCCGCTTCGACATCGACCCGGTCCAATGCACCGGCTGTGGGGCCTGCGCCCGCGCCTGCCCGGTTACGGCCATCAGCGGTGAGAAAAAACAGCCCCACCTGATAGACCAGGAGCTCTGCATCCGCTGCGGCTCCTGCCGGCAGGCGTGCAAGTTCGCGGCCGTGCTGGTCAGTTGATCCGGGCGGCAAGAGAGTCAACGGCAAGGTATTCAAGGAGAGTGCATGGGCAGTATCAGTTTGACCATTGACGGCCGCACGGTCGAGGTCGAAGAAGGCAATACGGTGCTCCAGGCCGCGCGTGTGGCCGGCATCGCCATCCCCACCATCTGCGATCACAAGGACCTGAGCCCCTACGGCGCCTGCCGGATGTGCGTGGTCGAAATCGAGGGCGTGCGCGGGTTCCCCACCTCCTGCACCACCCCGGCCACCCCGGGAATGCAGGTCACCACCCAGTCGTCGCGGCTCACCACCCTGCGCAACCGCACCCTGGAGCTGATGTTCTCGGGCCATCCCAACAGCTGCCTGGTCTGCGTCCACCGCGAGGCCTGCGAAAAGGAGCGGCCCCACGCCACCAAGGCGGCGCGCTCCACCCGCTGCGGCTTCTGCGCCAACCGCGACGAGTGCGACCTGCGCGCCATGGCCCTGGCCGCCGGCAGCCGGGAGCTGAACCTGCCGACCATCTACGCTTCCCATAATCTGGAGCGCAACGATCCCTTCATGGATCGCGACTACAACCTCTGCGTGCTCTGCGGTCGCTGCTGGCGGATCTGCGAGAAGATCCACGGCAAGCCGGCGATCAGCATCATCAACCGGGGCAAGTGGGCCCGGATCGGCACCGCCTTCGACAAGAGCCACCTCTACTCCGGCTGCACCTTCTGCGGCGCCTGCATCGACATCTGCCCCACCGGCACCCTCACCGACCGCTTCGCCCGCTGGCAGGGCAAGCCGGAACAGGAGACCGCCACTGCCTGCCTGCTCTGCTCGGAAGGCTGCTCAATGATCGCCCAGAGCAAGGACGGCCTGCTCATGGCCAACACCATGGTTGGGTTCGACCGGGCCGACAGCCTCTGCGCCCTGGGCCGGTTCGGCTACGCCCAACTGGTCAATGCCGGCGAGCGCCTGACCCGGCCCCAGGTCCGCGAGGGCGAGGATTTAATCCCCACCGACTGGGAAGCGGCCATCGAGGCTGCGGCAGCAGGCTTGCGCGCGCATGCCGGCAGTATTGCCTTTGTCATCGGCGCTGCCTCCTCGCGGGAAGACCGGTTCCTGTATGGTCGATTGGCGGACCTGCTGCGCGGCTCGCTGCTGGTGCTGCCCACTTCGGCCGGCAGCGACGACAGCCGAGTGCGCGGACTTGCCGAGGCCGTCGGCCGGGGCGAGATCCGGGCCGTGGTCGCGGCCGGCGACTTCCTGCCCGAGGCGGTCTTGCAGGCAGCGGCGTTCTCCCTGGTCATCGACTGCCTGCCCTCCGTGGGCAGCAGGCGGGCCACCGTAGTCCTGCCAGCCGCCATCCTCAGCGAGATCGGGGGGAGCCTGCGCACCGCCGGCGGCCTGGTCAAGCAGATGGCCGCCTCTTCCAGGCCGCCCGGCCATGCCCGGCCGGAATGGCGGATTCTCTGTGAACTGGGCCAGGCTCTGGACGGCGATTTTGCCTTCGGCTCAATCGCGGCGGTGACCAACCTGATCGAGGGCGATACCACACCCGAGCTCTTTCCCGGCAATCCGCGCCACAAGGTGCGCGACCTGCCGATCCGCTTTCGCGGCCACCTGCTGGCCGACGTTATCCCGGCCCTGGCCGCCTTTGACCTGCCCACCAGCGAGCAGCCAGCAGCCGTCGAAGAGGTCGGCGAAGGCTTTGAGCTGATCGAGCGCAAGGAAATAGCCCCCAACATGCACCGGTTGAAGATCCGGGCGCCGCAGGTGGCCAAATTCGCCCAACCAGGGCAGTTTGTTATCCTCATGGCCACCGAGACCTCGGAGCGTTCGCCGTTTACCTTAGTGGACTGGAACGCGACCGAGGGTACCATCACCCTGGTCATTGAGGAGGTCGGGCGATCGAGCCGCCAACTGGTCTCGGTGCGACCGGGTCGTTGCATCGCCCATGTCAGCGGTCCGCTCGGCCTGCCCCTGCCGATTGCCAAGCAGGGTACGATTCTGCTTGGCGGTGGCTGCTACGGCATCGGCGCCATCTTCCCTCTGGCCCGCGCCCTGCGTGCGGCCGGCAACCGGGTGATCTGCGCCATCGAGGCCAGTTCCTCCTATCTCCTCTACATGGAAGAGGAACTGCGCGCGGTCAGTGACGAGTTGATCATCGCCACCAAGGACGGCAGCCGGGGCCTGCGCGGCGGCGTGCAGGAGGTGGTGGCCCAGGTGGCCGCCCGTGAGCGGATCGATCAGTTCATCGCCATCGGCTGTACCTTCATGATGCGCATGGCCACCGAGGTTTCGCGGCAACTGGCCATCCCCACGCTGGTGGCGCTCAATCCGATCATGGTCGACGGCACCGGCATGTGCGGCGCCTGCCGCGTCTCCATCGGCGACCACACCCGGTTTGCCTGCATCGACGGGCCGATCTTCGATGGCCACGCGGTGGACTGGGACGAACTGGCTTCGAGGCGGAGCGCCTATGCCCGTCAGGAGGTGCAGGCACTGTCCCAGGGCGTGGACCTGAGCGCCCTGCTTTACAAGCCCGAGCCGGCGCGATGATTTTGCAATGCAACAGGAAAGCCAGCGGAGAGTATGATGAACACAAGCAGTGACCCGGCAGCACCAGCACCTGATCCGGCCCAGCCGGCCAAGGCAAAAAAGGCCAAAATTCCGCGCCAGCCCATGCCCGAGCAGGACCCGCGCCGCCGCCGCACCAACTTCGAGGAGGTGCCCCGGGGCTACAGCGAGGAAACGGCCATGCTCGAGGCCTCACGCTGCATCCAGTGCAAGAAGCCCGGCTGCGTCGAGGGTTGCCCGGTCAACATCAATATCCCTGCCTTTATCAGGCAGATAGCCGCAGGCAACTTCATTAACGCCCTGCTCAAGCTCAAGGAGCAGACCGCCCTGCCCGCGGTCTGCGGCCGGGTCTGTCCGCAGGAGAGCCAGTGCGAGGCTCGCTGTATCCTGGGCAAGAAGGGCGAACCGGTGGCCATCGGCCGTCTGGAGCGATTTGCTGCCGATTACGCCCGCAAGCAGGGCGGAGTGCCCGATTCGGTTAAGGCGCCGCCCACGGGCAAACGCGTGGCCGTGATCGGAGCCGGACCGGCAGGCATCACCGTGGCCGGTGAGATGGCCCGCTGGGGGCATGAAGTAGTGATGTTCGAGGCCCTGCATCTGGCCGGCGGGGTGCTGATGTACGGCATCCCCCAGTTCCGCTTGCCCAAGGAGATCGTCCAGTACGAGGTCAACGCGCTCAAGCGGCTGGGTGTGACCATCCACACCGATTACGTCATCGGCAAGAGCGAGACCATCGACCAGTTGCTGGAGGCCGGCTTTGACGCGGTGTTCATTGCCACTGGCGCCGGTCTGCCGGTCTTTCTCAAGATTCCCGGCGAAAACGCCATCGGCGTCTTTTCCGCCAATGAGTTTCTCACCCGCGCCAACCTGATGCGGGCCATCGACTTTCCCCGCTATGCCACCTCGCCCATCCGCGCCGGGCGAGCAATCACCGTGGGCGGCGGCAACGTGGCCATGGATTCGGCCCGCACCGCCCTGCGGCTGGGCGCGGAATCCATTGTCGTCTATCGCCGCAGCCGCGACGAGATGCCGGCAAGAAACGAGGAAATTCATCACGCCGAGGAAGAGGGCGTGATCTTTCACCTACTCACCAACCCGGTTCGGATCATCAGCGACGCCAACCACAAGGTCATCGGCATGGAGTGCCTGCGCATGGAACTGGGCGAGCCCGACGCCTCAGGGAGGCGACGGCCGGTTCCGGTCAAGGGCAGCGAGTTCATCATTCCAGCGGACACGATCATCATTGCCATCGGCAACCAGCCTAATCCGCTGGTGCCCCAG
>CAZFPV010000212.1:0-4450 GCA_964521155.1 uncultured Desulfobulbus sp.
GTACAAGAACATGCACCTGTTCCTGCGCGTTGGAACAGATTATCCCATGGAGGAGGTGCAGCGTCGGCTGGTGTTCATGCTCTACGAGCGCAACGAGTATTCCTTTCATCGCGGCACCTTCCGCGTGCGCGGCGACGTTATCGACATCTTTCCGGTGCATGAGGAGGAGCACGCGGTGCGGGTCGAGTTTTTTGGCGACACCATCGACCATATTGCTATCATCGATCCTTTACGCGGCACGGTGGAGGCTGATGTCGAGGAACTGACCGTGTTCCCTGGCAGCCACTTCGTCACCAGCCAGGACAATCTCAAGTCAGCTAAAACCTCAATCCAGGACGAGTTGCAGCTCCGACTTGCCGAGCTTCAGGCCGAGAACCGACTGGTCGAGGCTCAGCGCCTGGAGCAGCGGACCATGTTCGACCTGGAAATGATCGCCGAACTCGGCTACTGCAACGGCATCGAGAACTACAGCCGCCACCTCACCGGCAAGCCGCCGGGCGTGCCGCCGCCCAACCTGCTCGACTATTTTCCCGACGATTACCTGTTGATCATCGACGAGTCGCACATCGCGGTGCCGCAGATCGGCGGCATGTTCAACGGCGACCGCTCGCGCAAACAGACCCTGGTCAACTTCGGCTTCCGTCTGCCCTCGGCCCTGGACAACCGGCCGCTGCGCTTCGACGAGTTCGAGCAGCGGGTCAGGCAGGTGGTCTATGTCTCGGCCACGCCCGGGCCGTATGAGCTGCAACGGGCCGGCAAACAGGTGGTCGAGCAGCTGATCCGCCCGACCGGCCTGCTCGATCCCCGGATCGAGGTGCGGCCCGCCTCGACCCAGGTGGATGACTTGCTCGAGGAGATCCGGCTGCGGGCCGAGCGCGACGAGGCGGTGCTGGTGACCACGCTCACCAAACGCATGGCCGAGGATCTGACCCGCTATTACGAGGAACTGGGCATCCGGGTGCGCTATCTCCACTCGGACATCAAGACACTGGAGCGGGTAGAGTTGATCCGGGGCCTGCGCAACCGGGATTTCGATGTGCTGGTGGGTATCAACTTGTTGCGCGAGGGACTTGATATTCCGGAAGTTTCGCTGGTTGCGGTGCTCGACGCAGACAAGGAGGGGTTTCTCCGTTCCGAACGCTCGCTGGTGCAGACCTGCGGTCGGGCCGCGCGCAACGAGCAGGGCATGGTCATCCTCTATGCCGACAAGGTGACGCCCTCGATGCAGTACACCATCGACGAGACCAACCGCCGCCGGCTTATCCAGGACGCGTACAACCGCGAACACAACATCGTGCCGCGGACGATCATCTCCGGGATCAAGGACGCCATGGCCCAGCATCTCAAGGCCTCGGGCTGGCCCGGGGTGGAATCGGAACTCCTTGCCGGGAGCGTGCTGGCCGCGGCGGAACCGGAGATCCGCTACCACAGCCTGGACGAGTTGCACCGGGAAATCATTGATCTGGAGAAGAAAATGCAGGCAGCGGCCAAACAGCTGGCTTTTGAGGAGGCTGCCGGCTACCGTGACCGGATCAGGGAACTGAAACTGCTGGAGTTGAGCCTTGACTGATCGCTGGTACAACCTTTCCCTGTCCGTAGCGCCACCGCTGGTGTCGGGACTGATGCGTCTCTGGTTCGCCACCTGCCGGGTCCGGGTGCATGGCCAGGAAAACATCGATGCGGTGGTGCGCGAGCATCGCGCGGGCATCGCCGCCTTCTGGCATTATTCCTTTCTTTACTTATTCTATCATCTGCGCCCCTATCCGGCTGCGGTTATGGTCAGCGCCAGTCGGGACGGCGAGTATATCGCCCGCTTGGCCGAACGCTTCGGCCATAGGCCGGTGCGAGGATCGTCAAATCGTCGTGGGGTTGCTGCCTTACGCGAAATTATTGAGCTGTTGCGTCAGGGCAGGAACGCCGGCATCGTTGCCGACGGCTCCCAGGGACCGGCGCGCAAGGCTCAGGCCGGCTGCATCCTCATGGCCGCCAAGTCAGGCAAGCCGATCATCCCCATGGTTTGGGCGGCCAGCCGCTTCATTGCCTTTCACAGCTGGGACCGTACCGTGGTTCCGCTCCCGTTTTCCACCATCGCCATCCACCACGGTGACCCCCTGGTCGTACCGCCGGAACCGACGCCCACGCAGATCGAGGCATACCGAATGGAACTGGAACATCGCCTCAATCTGTTGTATGACGTGGCCTGGAGTGAGGTTAACCGCGGCCGGCACGACGGCGACGCAATGTAAAAACCCGACGCATCCACGGCGTTCCGGTCGCGCGACAAGTCTCTCGTTGCCGGGGGGATGGCGCCTGCCGCTCCCGGCGCCATCCCCGGACAAGAACCGCACAACATGCGCCTCATGGAACAAGGACTACCACCGTCTCCTCCTGCTCTTTGTGGATCGAGATGTGGCTTTACCGGCACGATTGCGCTAGTGGTGCTCGCCATAGCCCTGCGCCTCGTCTTTTTTGTGGTCAGCCTGCACAACCTGCCGGTGACCTCGGATGAAGCCTCCAATTACCTGCTGGCGCAAGACATCGCGGCCGGTGCAAGGCCACTGCTGTTCATCGGGCAGCCCTATCAGTTTCCGGCCGATGCCTATTTGTACTCGCTGTTTGTCCATCTCCTGCCCCACACCCCTCTGGGTGCGCGCATCATCCCCTTTGTGCTCAGCTTGTTTACCATCGGCATATCGGCGTTTGCGCTGTGCCGCGCTGTTCCTCCGGGGCATCGATGGCCAGGTCTGCTGCTCATTCTGTTTCCTTCATCGTATTTGCTCTGCCTGCAATCAGCCTACTACATTCCCCAGTATACAACCTTTTTTCTGCTCGTCTCGCTGCTGACGGCGCTCGTCGTCCTGGCCGCCCGCAAGCCGCAAAGGGTTGCCCCCCCGCTGCTGGCCGGCCTGATCGGCGGCTTTGCCTTCAGCAGTCACATGCTGACCCTTTCCCTGCTTGTCGGGGCCGCGCTCGTCTGTTGTGCCGGCGCTCGCCCAGTGGAAATCCTACGGCGTTCGTTCTGCTTTGTTGCCGGACTGGTTCTTGGGCTCATCCCCTACCTGTGGGCTGAGCTCACCATTGAGGGCGCGAATGCAGCGGTCACCAGCCAGCAATCCCTTGCGATAGCGGCGCACAAATTTCTCGACCCGGTGCTCAGTCGACTGCTGCCCGGGGCGCTGGGCGCCAATCCGCCTGTTTTTCCTGATTTTGACCTCCATCTCGAACAAGGGGCATGGCTCAGTTCAGTAGCCAGCGGTCTGTTTGTGCTCGTTCTCCTGGCTGCGACCATCAATCGCATCTGGGTTCTGGTCAGCCAGATCAGACAACGTCTGTGGCCATTGTTCAACATGATCGACGCTGCGGTCGTCATCGCCTGGAGCTGCCTGATCCTGTGCGCCCTGAGCGATCGATCCCAGGCGACCTCGCATCGATACGCCCTCCCGGCCGTGCTGGTTCTGCCGTATCTCCTCTGTCTTGCTCCCGGTTTTCATGGCCAATGGATGCGACAGGGAATGCTGGCAGTCGCTGTGGTCTGGGCGTTATTTAATGTCGGCGCCTCACTGGCGCTGATCTCCACCTGGACCAAAGAGGAACAGCTGACGCGCGCCGCCGACACCCCGCCGATAGATGCATTGCTGCGCCATCTGGACGAAAAGAAAATCACCCATGTGTACGCGTCGTTTTGGTTGACCTACCGTATTCCGTTCGCCACCGGCGGCCGTATCCAGAGCGCCCAGTTGTATAATGATCGGTTTGCGCATTGGTCTGTTCCGTATAAGGAGAACGTGGACCAGGTCAGCGATTTCGCACTTGTCCTGCCAACCAAAGGCAAAACGGCACTGATCAGGAAAGTCTATCTGTTCCGTGACCTCAAATCCGGTGGATTTGACTATGTGCAGGACTCGGTCGGTCCAGATGGGTCCTTTCTGGTACTTCGCGACATCCGGCATAAGCAGACAGAAGGGGCAACACTGTTCCCCACCACCGGGATGCGGTGCCGCGCTTCGGACAACTCCGAGGCCGCCTCACGCCTGATTGACGGCAATCGCGCCTCAATGTGGTCTTCCGGAGAGCGGCAACGGTCCGGGATGTGGTTGCAATGCGACTTTTCCAGGCAGACGAGGCTCAATCGGCTCGTACTCTACAATCGCTTAGCAAACGACAACTCCGCTCCGCTATTCCATGTGCTGGCTCTGCATGAGGGGCAGTGGACCTCTGTTGGCAGGGCTTGGTCCGGTAAGATGGACCGCTTTCGGATCGAGCGGGGCCGGCCATTCTATGAGAATGGCACCCAGACCATCATGCTGAACGAGGCCGCCGCCGAGGCGATCCGGATCGAGATTGCCGCACCGCTGCCTGACAGGGCCTGGATGCTCGAGGAAATGGAAATCTATCAGGGAGGGGAAAGTCAGCCATGAGCACAAGCGCTGCAGGGTATGAAAAATTGCCG
>CAZFPV010000213.1:0-919 GCA_964521155.1 uncultured Desulfobulbus sp.
GAAGCCGAAAACACGCGCCTGTCAGCCCTGCTTGACCAGCAGAACGATACTTTTTCCATCGCCATCGATCCGTCCCGTGAGGCCCTGGCCGATTTCGGCCTGGCTGTGATCCGCGGGAACGTGACTGTATCGCATCGCGGATGACGGAGGTTGGGGCATGGGAGTCAAGCGATTGCAAATCAAGGATGAATTGAACTACCGGCGCGGGTATGCCGCCACGCACTGCGGCGGCTGTGATCATTTTGTCGAGGCCGATCGGTGCGCCAAGGGTGAATTATGGGGAGCCCCGCGCTGCCGTGTGATCGGAGTGGAGCGTGGGCGGGGATATCGCATCAACTACTACTCGATATGTGACCGGTTCGACAACACCAAGCGCATGGAACGGCTGAAGCGAGGCTTCCGGCGGGACGATGAGGTGCAGCCATGACCACCATACTGTGTGCCTGGTGCGGAGCCGAGGTTGAGATCGATTGTCAGGCCGTGGATGGCGGACTCTGCCCGGCCTGCGAGGAAGCGCTTGAACAACGGGATATCAACGGGCCGAGGAATCCGGCCCAGGAGGAATGCCATGGATCGTGAAAACCTGACCGGGAGCGCGCTGGCTATTGTCGAAGAGTGTGATTTCCTGGCCGACATTTTGTTGTCGAAGAACCGCCAGTACGGCGACAGCGCCCTGAACCCGGTGCGCATCTTCAGCCGGGCCAGTCCGGTCGAACAGTTGCTGGTCCGCATCGATGACAAGATCAGCCGGATCCGAAGCGGGCAGGATGATGATGTCGAAGATACCGAGCTGGATTTGGCCGGGTATCTCATCCTCCTGCAGATCGCGCGGCGCAAGGAGGTTGTCCGGGCGTCTTCGGCCGCGGCCCCTCAGCCGGAAAAACCGGTGCTGGTTCCAACCATGGGCGCCGTCCCCACC
>CAZFPV010000213.1:929-4445 GCA_964521155.1 uncultured Desulfobulbus sp.
CCCCACCCTCGCTCCTCACCTGCAGCACCAGGTGGAAAACCTCGGCTTCCTGGTCGGGGCCAGCCGGCAGGGATAAGCTCGACCAATGGCCACCCCGGAAACAGAGACATTCCGCTCCCGCAAGGAAGCCCATGACTGGCTGCTCGAGCAGGGGTATGCGGTGTCTGTGGGCAAGTTCTACCAGGATATCAAGCGCAAGGGTTTCCCGGTCCTCAATCAGGACAAGACCATCTCCAAGTACCAGGTAGCGGTGTACGCCAAGAACCTGGAGACGGACCAGCAGCCCGACCCGTCGGCCCTGAGCCGCACCGAGGCGTTGCACCGCAGGGAGGCAGCCGAGGCCAACATCGCCGCGATGAAGGCCGAGCGGATGCGAAGGGAGGAAGACGATGACTGGCTGCACGCGGACGTCGCCTGGTCGGTGCTGGCGGCCCTGGTCGGCGAACTGCGCGAGGTCATCCGCCGCAAGCTCCACGACGCCCAGGGCGAGATCACCCTGGCTGCCGGCGGTGATCCTGTCCGCGCTCCGGAGGTCTTCGAGCATGTCGACCAGGTGATTGGTCAGGCGTTCAACGAGGTTGCGGGCGCTGGCCTGGAGGTGCGGTGGGAGGCGGCGGATTGATGCGGCAGCTTGGCCTCCCCCGCCCTCTTCCGGCCTTTGTGCCCCCGGCTGTCCGGAGGCGGCTGGCCGGGCAAGAGCTGCACCTGGAACGGTTGCCAGCCCCCATCCGCAGGCGGATGCGCACCCCGGAAAAGATCCGGGTCAGCGAGCACGCCCGCCTCTACCGGGTGGTCACCGAAGAACCGCACCCAGGGCCGTGGCGGCACGAACTGGCGCCGCATACGGTCAAGATCATGGACACCTATGGTCTGCCCCATGTGCGGGAAATCTGGTTTTGCGGGGTCGATCAGTCTGGCAAGACCAACAGCATGCTCAACTGCCTGCACTGGGCCGCTGATGTCGACCCGGGCAACATCTTTTATCTCATGCCCACCGAGGCCACGGGCGAGAAGGTCACCTCGGAAAAACTGATTCCCATGGTTCGAGCCTCCAAACGGCTCAAGCGCTACATCGGCGACCGCGACAACGATATCACCCTCTCGCGGATCCGGCTATCCCACGGGGTCACCATCCGTCCGGCCTGGGCCAATTCGGCCGCATCCATGGCAACCTTCGCGGCCAAGCACTGTTTTGGAGACGAGGTCGACAAGTATCCGGAGCGGGTTGGCCGTGAGACAGGACCCATCGCCATCATCAAGAAGCGCAACCGACTCTATCGAGGCCGGTACAAGCGTTTTTTCGCCTCCACCCCGGCCCAGCTGGTCATCTACAAGGGCGCCATGGCTTGCCGCCAGGTCTGGGAGCATTATCACCGCTGCCCGCACTGCGGCCAGTTGTTCCGGCCCACCGGCGAGTGCCTCAATATCCCCGAGGGCCTGGTGGCGGCCGAGATCACCCCGGAAACCGAGATCACCTACAATTGCACCCTGTGTGGGTCAGCCATCACCGAGCAGGAGCGGCTGGCCCTGCTGACCGTGCCCGAATGGGTGTGCATCAAGGGCGCCGATGTGGAGCGCCCCTCCACCGTCGGCTTTCACCACCGGGCCTGGGATTGCCGGGATGTGCCCCTGCAGGAGATCGCCACGGTCTGGCTGGAGGCGAAGCACGGCGGCGTGGTCGAGAAGATTGCCTGGGCCAACGGCTACGAAGCCGAAGATTACCGCTACGAACAGCAGGACCGCAAGGAAGACTTCATCCTCCGCCTGCGCGACGAACAGCAGCCCAGGGGCGTGGTTCCGCGCGACACCTGCTACCTGGCGGTAATCGCCGATACCCAACAGATCGGCTTCCACTACAAGGTGGTGGCCTATGGCTGGGGGGATGACCTGCCCGTGACCAAGATCGAGCACGGCTATGTGGAGACCTTTGCCCAGCTCAACGACATCGCGGCTCAGGTGCGCACCGATGCCGACGGCAAGGAGTACCGGGCCATGTCCGGGTGGATCGATTCCGGAGGCGGCACCAACCCGCTCAAGCCCAAGCACAGCCGCACCAACGAAGTCTACCGCTTTTGCAAGCAGTTCCCTTTCTGGCGGCCGCTCAAGGGGGCGCGCAGATCGGAGACCGGATGGTCGGTCAAATTGATGGATTATTACCCGTCGCGCGAGGGCAAGATGGAGAAGATCCCGGGCGGGCTCCGGCGCTACAACATCAACGTGACCCTGTACAAGGATGAGCTGGCCGGCAAGCTGCAGCGGGAGCCCGACTCGCCTGGCGCCATCAGCCTGGACGCGGCCACCACCACGGACTATGCCCGTCAGTTGTGCGCCGAGTACCGGGACGACAACGGCTATTGGCAATGCCCCAAGGGCAAGGACAACCACCAGTGGGACTGCTGGGTCTATGCCCTGGCAGCCGCGGAGATTATTGGCATTCGGCGGTTTCGTCCGGAACAGTCCAGGCCGCAAGCCGGCCCGATCGTGTATTCCAAGGGAGTGCAGGCATGAACGAGCGAATCACCCGGCACGATGTGCTTGCCTACAAGCAGGAGTTTCTCGATCACACCGTGCTGGTCGCTCCGGCCGAGGCCGCCCAGATCCTGGCCTGCTCGGAGCGGACCGTGCACCGCATGGTGCGCGAGGGCGAGGTCCACGCCTACGGCCGCACCAAGGGATCGCGCGGCCTGCGCCTGCTGGCCAGCGAGCTGCGCGACTATGTGCGCTCGATCAGGATCGACAAGGACAAGTGGAGGGAGTGATGATCACCCGTGGACGATCCGCTCAAGGGCCGCGTTCACTAGGAAACCGCTGCGGGTCTCGCCGTGCGCCGAGGCGTATCGGTCAATCCTGGCGAGTATCCGTTTGGGCATGCTGATGTTCACCCGCTCCGATTTGTCGTCCAGCAGGGCGCCGTCAACTTCGACTACGGCCCAGGTCCAGCCGGAGAACTCGGGGTTTTTGCTGTGCTCGCGCAAAGTTCCTGGCGCGGGGACCGTGCCGTTGTCGTCAAGCACGGTCTCGATCCACAAGGAAATGGCCTCCTTGCTGTTCTCCACGGCTTCATCCAGGGTGTCTCCGGCGGAAAAGCAGCCGGGGAGATCCGGGACGATGACGCCGAAGGCGGTGGTCTCGTCTCCGGGTTCGATGGCGATGGGGTATTTTAATTTCATGGTTCCCTCCTATGTGAGACCAGCCTGCTTGAGCAGCTTGGCGACCAGTCCTTTGCCCAGGTCGCTCTTGGGATGCGGGACGCTGATATGTCCGGGCCTATCCGGGTGCGTGAAGATATGATGCGATCCCTTCACGCCCCTCAGCGTCCATCCGTCCGCCTCGAGCAGGCGTATGATCTCTTTGCTTTTCATGTTGTGTATAATACACACTAAAAAAGGGTTGATCAAGCCCAGAACGACAGCCAGCAGGGTAATAGTATGAAAATTTGGGATAAGTTGGGGTTATTTTGGCAGATTGTGCTGGTGATTTTGTTGTGCCAACTGGTTGAGTTCGGACTCTATAAGC
>CAZFPV010000214.1:0-4428 GCA_964521155.1 uncultured Desulfobulbus sp.
CACTTCTTCCCCTTTTCCGTTTCACCATCGGCAGTTGCAGGCTGTTGACGCAGCCTGCCGACGCCATCGGGTCAGAAGGCGATCACCTCGGCGGTTTTGAGCATCCCGGCCAGTTCCTGTTGCCAACGGTCGCCGCCCAGTCGTTCGGCCAGGATTGTCGCCAAATGGCTCGGCCGCAGACCCAGATCCTGGTTGCGGCCCAAGCCGGAAATGCAGGACGGACAATTGGTGATCATAATCCGGTCGTGCAAGTCGTTACCGGCGTGCTCCTGCAGGGCGTCGCGCTTGCGCTGGCGCATGGCGCCGGTGATGTCCGGCCGCGACAGGGCCAGCGTCCCGGCCTCCGAGCAGCAGGCCGGCACGCTCTTCACCTCGCCGCCCAATCGCCGCACCAGCAACGCGCCCTCACCCTGGAGGGAATCGTGGCAGGGGGTGTGGTAGAGGAAGCGCCTGTCTTTTTCTTGCACAAATCGGTCCGAGGCGCTCTCCAGGACAAAGGCGGATACGTCCACCAGGCTGCACCCGAAAATCTCCTCCACTCCAAGTCCGTGCAGGGCCTCGCGGCAGGTGCCGCAGCTGACCGCCACCGCGTCGAAGCGCATATGGCCGAGCATTTCCCGAATCTGGCTGAGGATGATGGTGTCGCGCAGGGTAACGTCGCCATGCATCTTCTTCTTGGCATTGGCCCGGGCCGGGAAGCCACAGCAGAGATGGGCCGGCGGCAGCACCACCCGCGTGCCGGTCTTGAGCAGGGCATGGATCGAGGCCATGCCGATCTCGGCATAGAGCCGCTCCGAACCGCAGCCGGGAAAGTAGAACACCACCCGGCCGTTAGGTTCGGGCGGTTGGAGGAGCAGGGCTTCATTGAGTCCGGTGGCGGGCAGCATCGCCCGCAGAGTCTGGCCCTGCGGCTGGACCATGGGTGAGTGCAGCAGGGCTGCCACCCGGCAGCGCCTGGCCACCAGCGCCTCGGGCGTCCGTTGCAGGATGGCGTGCCCCAGCCGCTGGGCGGCCGCGCCCCATTCGACCACGATCTTGCGAAACACGTGATTGTAGAGGCGGTTACGGGTCTTGAGGTAGTGCAGCGACATCCGGGTCGGCAACGGCGAATGCTTGTAACCCCGGTCTGCCAGGATCTCGCGCTCCAGGATCGACACCTGGGCGGTGTCGATATCCACCGGGCAGGGCTTGAGGCACTTGCCGCAGAGGGTGCAGTGGTCGGCGATCTGCTCCAGGTTGCGCAGCTGGTTGAAGCGTGGGAAGTGCGATCGCTGCATGTCGTAGAGCAGGGCCTCGATCAGCGAGCCGATGGCCAGATTCTTGTTGCGCGGGTGGTAGAAGAGGTTGGCGCCCGGGTAGAAGACGCAGCAGTCGGCCTTGCACTTGCCGCAGCGGATGCACTGTGAAATCCTGGTGGCCAAGGTCTCCAGCGAGTTGTGTTTGAGGATGCGCGCTTCCAGTTCCAGCAGGTTGAACGAGGGCGTGAACACCTTGTCGATGATCTCAGGATCATCAAGCTTGCCCGGGTTCATCAGTCGGCCGGGATCGACCTGGTCGCGGTAGGCGTTGAGTTCGGCCAGCCGCTGCCGGTCGAGAAACTTCATCTTGGTGATGCCGATCCCGTGCTCGCCGCTGACCACGCCGCCAAGGGCCACCGCCTTGTCCATGACCTGGTCCGCGGTCTGGGCCGCCCGCCGCATCATGGCGCGATCGTTGGAAAAGACCGGGATATTGACGTGGACGTTGCCGTCGCCGGCGTGCATGTGAGTGGCGATCACGATCCGCCGCTTGCGCACCTCGTCAAAGACGCGGCGGATATTGGCACTGATGCGCGGGTAGCCGCGGAACAACTCGAGCAGATCGCCCTTGAGCTTGCGCAGGTGGATCTCCTTGCGCAGGGTCTCTGGGGCGCGCAGATCGATCCTGTCCACGGCCTCCCGACACAACTCACCTGCCTTGGGCATCTTGGCCTCGAGCCAGTCCGGGTCCTCGATGGGCTCGGCGGTCTCCAGGTAGGCCATGACCTCATGAACCACGTTTTTCTTGTTGAATAAGTCCTCCTCGATGTTGCAGCCGTCGATGTACCGGGCAAACTCAGCCAGGGCAGGCAGGGGCAGGACAATATCCTCGTTGAGCTTGAAGGCGTTGGTGCGGGCGGCGATGGCCCCCAGCCGTTTGCGGTCGCGCCAGAAGCGGCTGGCCTCGTCGGCGTCGCTGGCGACAAAGGTCTCGGTGTTGGCGTAACGACCGAGCAACTGCAGCAGCCGCTCCTTGCCACGCAGAATCTGCGGGGTGGTGTGGGCAACCATGTCAATCAGCAGCACCGCCTTGGGCGGCTCGCTCCGCGCTGCCTTGAATTTATAATTGATCGCGCGGATATACTCCTCGTCGAAGTGCTCCAGCGCCATCAGGGCCTCCTCGCCCTGGTTGACGAACTGCTCCGATATCTCGACGATCACCCGGCTGGCCTCGTCCATATCCTCGCCAAAGAACTCGAGGCAGAAGGTCAGCTTCTTTTCGTAGGCCTGGTAGAGGATGAACTCTGCGGAGGTGATGACGCCGTCGGTGCCCTCCTTCTGCACTCCGGGCAGGCCGCCCAGGGCCTTGTTGGTGATGTCTTTCCACAACCCCTGCTTGCGGATCTCGTTCCCACCCAGTTCCACCTGCCGCAGGGCGGCTCCCTGCGCATCCACCACCTCAAAGCGCACCCGGTCGCCGGGAAGGATCTTGCGCATGGGATGGCCGACGCGCCGCACGGTCAGCAGCCCCGCGCCGGGCATGGCAATGGTGTAGGCCAGCAGGTTGTCGATAGCCGTGCCCCAGAGCACCGCGGTCTTGCCGCCGGCATTCTCGGAGATGTTGCCGCCGATGGTCGAGGCCCAGGCGCTGGTCGGGTCGGTAGCAAAGACCAGGCCGCGCTTCTCGGCGTACTGCATGGCGTCCTGGGTAATGACGCCCGCCTCGAGCCGCAGTACCGACATCTGCCGCGGTTGGCCGTCATCACCGCGGAACTCGCGCTGCTCAATCCCATGGATGCGGTTGAGCTTTTCGGTGTTGATGATGACGCAGCCGCTGTGCACGGGCACCGCGCCGCCGGTCAAGCCGGTGCCGCCGCCGCGCGGAATGACGCGCAGGCCGAGCTCGCCGATGGCCGCGAGCAGTTGCGAGACCTGCTCCTCGCGCGAGGGCCGCACCACCGCCACCGGCAGGTACAGCCGCCAGTCGGTGGCGTCGGTGGCGTGACTGATGAGGGCAAAGGGGTCGAAACTGACGTTTTCCGGGCCGATGATCGCGCCCAGCCGCCGCCCAACCCTGCGGCGGAAGGCCGAGGCATTGCCGATCTCCCGCTGCACCTCGCGTGCCCGCTCGCGGCAGAGCCGCACCAGATTGACAACCTTGTCGCTGCGTACCGCATCAACCTTGACCTTGCGGGCCGTACCCTCGATGATGTCCAGATCCTTGGCCATGATGCGAAAGAAGCTGTGCCGCCGCCGGGTGGAATCGATCAGTTCCTGGTAGAGAAAGGGGTTGCGGTGGAGAATGAACAGGTCGCCGATGCAGCGCATCACCAGGCGGGCCGAGCGACCGGTGACCCGCTGGCTGCGGAGTTCCTCCAGGTCGTCCCAGACGGCCGGACCAAAGAGGTGGTTGATGATCAACCGGTCGTCGGCTGAGGTGAAATTATAAGGGATTTCGCGATAGTTGGTAGGGTTCATTGCGGTCTGGCGTCTGCGTGGGAAGAAATGATCGCCGCCCGAGGGCGCTCGCTCTGATGCCGCAATGGCGGACCAGGGCTGCGGCGGGTTTCGATGGCGTGGATCGGGGCGGCTGGTGTCTGTGTGTGCGTGGAGATGGGGCGCTGGATTGTGAAACAAGGATTTGGCAAGGCGACATGCCGCCCGTATAGTGCCTTCGTTACCTACCACAGGAAGGCCTTTGATGCAAATGTTTCCGGGAATGGCGACGTTCGCGGCATCCATCCCGACCGCTGTCCCGGAAAAAGAGAAAGGGCGACGCCGGATACGGCGCCGCCCTTCCTGTTGGTATGAACCGTTTGGTGATCAGCCGAGATAGAAGCCGGTCGGGTCAATAGCCCGGATGATGGCGATCTCCTCCGGGGTCGGCGGCGCTGTCTCGATCACGCTGGGTGAGACCTTGAGATCCCAGGCGCAGTTGGCCTTGAGTTTCTCGACCGTCTGGCCTGGGAAATACTCGGTCAGGTACATTTCCTTGGTGTCCTCGTCGAAACGATAAACGCCCATGGTGCTGACGACGCAGTCCGGGCCACCGCCGATCATGCCGAGTCGCTCACGGTCGCCCTTGCCACCCAGGTAGCCGGGGGTGGTGATGTAATCCACCCGCTCGACGAATTTCTTCTTGTCCTGGGGCATGATGGCAAGCACGCGCTTGCCCGAAGTGGCCATATCG
>CAZFPV010000215.1:0-4403 GCA_964521155.1 uncultured Desulfobulbus sp.
GATCACAGCCAGGCCGAAGTCAGCCAGGGCTTCACGGGACGGATCGATGGCGATGGAAAAGGTATCGTTCTGCTGGTCAAGCAGGGCTGACAGGCGCATGTTTTCGGCTTCTGCCTCAGCCAGACGGTCGGAGATGTTTCTGTTCTCCATTTTCATATCTTCAAGCCGCCTGGCCACAGCGCCGATGCGCTCCTCTGACTCGCCGTACATTGCATCGAGTTTGGCCATCACCGCCATGCGGCGCGCGGCCACCTCCACGGTGGATTCGTCCGAATCCTGCGCCTTCAGTGCGGTGCGGATCGCAGCCACCTGGGCCTCGGCCACGTCAGCGCGTTCATCGGCCGACCTGGCCATGTCGCGGAAACGGTTTGTGGCGTGCGTCATCGCGGAGATAGACTCGATGATCTGTTCAGCCTCAGCATCCCCTGGCAGGCCGATGGCATCGTTGATGGCCTCCAGGGCCTCGTGCTGCCCCCGGAGTGCGTCGTTTTTACGCAAGCCCATTTGCCAAGCCTTGTTCAGCTCGCGCCAGTATTCTTCGGCGCCCGCTGCCGTCTGGAGCGTTGCCAACTCCAGTTCATCCATCGTCGTGGTATCCCCTGGAAGGCCCAGAGCCTTGAGCAGATCGTCGGAAGGATATTCCGCGGCATGGTCCAGCCTGCCCTTGAGGCGCTCCACCTCGACTTGCAGGTCGGCCACCTGCTCGCTCATCCCTTCGGCGCAGTTGGCGCAATCCGGCACGGTCGCTGCCATGGCCGCTACCGCCTTGACCAGCACCTCGCCATCCTCGCCGTCATAACCCACGGCCTTGGCGATCCGCTTGAGGGCCGAGCTTTCCAGCTCAACCGCCACCGCTGAGCCGCCGAGCAAGGTCAGCAGCGCGCCATCCTTGCCGCACATCCTGGCCGCCTCAGCCACAGACTCGGGCCGGTTGGCCACCGAAGCAATCAGGCTCTGGCAGCTGGGGCAGGCCAGCTTGCCGCGATTGTTGCCCAGACTGGCGTTTGCCCGTCCGCAGATCTCGCATTCTCTTTTGCCCTTCACTGCCGCCATCTCCGTATCCTCCGTTGATGTTGTCATTTCAGCCATCTCGGCTGATGTTATGAACTCCAGGCCAGGAGGTAGGTGTTCCCCCCGGCACGCGGAGCAGTAATTGATCATCGCCCCTGTCCCGGAAATGACCTTGCCTTTCCATCCCGACTCGAGCTGCTGTTTTTGGGTGGCCTGACACAGGGCCATCCACGATCGCTTGAGCATGCGGGTCGGCAGATTGCTGGTCGCGGGGCAATACCGATCGGTGGTTGCGCTCATGCCACCACCCCGCCCCGGCGGACATACCCGCCAAAGAGTTCCTTGGCTTCGATGGTGCGCAGGATAGCCTGGTCCCTGTCCTCGCCAACCAAGCCAACCAGGGCCGCCCGCAGCCGCTCCAGTTCGTGCTGCGAGAACACCGGCAACCCTTGGGCAGCCAGCTCTTTCCACCGCGCCTGGTCGTTGGTCACGTAGACCACTTTGCCGTTGGCCAATTCCACTTCGACCACCTCTTCCTGGTCCTGTTTTTCAACCGGACGCGTATCCTGTCGCGGCTCAGCTTCGACCTTGGGCTGTGTGCGCCGGAGCTTGGAAAACCCGAGCTTGATCTGCAACCCGCGCGGCAACCCGTCGGTCAACCAGGCATACAGGTCCACCCCGGCCTTGGCGCCGTCGCCAGGATCTTTGATGCCTCCAGGGAGCGCCGGCAGCCGGTGATACTGGCGATACTGACCCTGCCACCACGGCTGCTCCCTATCACCACCCTGATCGTAATCCAGGCCGCCCAGGATGCAGGACGAGCCCGCGAGCAGCGCGTGGGCGCCGGCATCTGGACGGGCCGCCGAATTCCAGGTGGTGACTGCGCCGATTTTGCCATCGGTGAGCGCGGCCAGGACAATGGCGTCGAAACCGCACTCGACCACGACAAAGACCTCGGCGTTGGGGTGGAGCACCATGGTGGCCATGGAAGATCCGTCGATGGGCAGGTACTTGATGCGGTGGGCAAAGGCGGCGATGTCCTCCGGGAGCCTGCGGATCCGCAGCTGGTTCAGCTGGCCACGGTTGTTGTACGCCGGGATCACCCACCCACGGGGAATCCATAGCCGCTTGCTTTTGTCTGCCTGCTCTTTTTCCGGCAAGCCCCAGAGCGAGCGCGGCCGGTACCGGTCCTTGCCCTTGCTGCTCAGGTTGTACCCGAGGCCATAGGCGCGGGCGATGTCGCCGCTGATGCCCCGCTCCGCGAGCCAGGCGAGGGCCTCGGGCATGGACGCCAGGCGCTCCTGGCAATCGGTCAGCAGGTTTCCCGCCTTCTCCCGCCAGACCTCGCCCGGTTCGTCGTAGATTTTCGGCTGCCATGGTGCATCGGCCGCCATCGGCCTTGGCGGGGCCTGGTAGCGGCTGCGCGGTCGTGCCGTGCCGTGATCCAGAGCAATGCCCAACTCAGCGCAGGCCTGGGGAAAGGTCAGACCTTCAACGGTCTGCAGGAACGCAATGGGATCCCCGGAAATGCCGCACTGGCGGCACCAGAACCGACCAGGGACCTTGCCGCCGGAATCCCGATCCGGCCAGATGTGGAACCGATCGACTCCTGCACCTTGACAGGCTGGACCAGGGCAAGCTGAACTATATTCACCCCCATGGTTCAGTGAGGTCTTCCTTGGTGTAATCCCTCGATTTTGCAGCAGTTCCAATAAAGACATATTCTTTATTCTTTTTTATATGTAGGAAATGAATGTATTTATATATAAATGAATAATTCTATTCCCTATGGACAGTTGTAAACTGTCCGGGGACTTGCTTCAGGAAGGTACACGGTTCACCGCCTAGGCGGCGCCGGAACCCAAGGCCTCATCCATCAGGCGCCGCGTCCACGCCTGGTTGAGAACCACCCCTTTGTACACCACCCCGTCTGAACGCCTGATGTACTGGAAGTTGCTGCACGCCTTCATCTTGAGCCCAAATGCCCGATGCGAGGGGACTCCATCTTTGCGCGGGTTGATCGTCTCCCGGTACCAGATGGCAAAGGCGTTGTAGAGGGTAGTGGACCCGGTCTCCCGGTCGGACGCGCTGCAACAGGCGGAGACAAACTGGCCGATCCAATCGGCGTCATCGCGGTATTCATCCGTCGACTTGAGCACTGATGCCGGCGGCGCGATCTTGCGGTTGGCCCGTTGCCACTTAAGGCACCCCTCCACCAACCAGGACAGGACTTGCTCATCCATCCCGGCCAGCTTTTCCTCGATTTTTGGGTCAGCCAGCTTCTCCCCCTTCACTGGATCAGGGTTTGCCTTGACGAACCTGACCGGGAAGTTGATCAGGAAGGTCCTATCCCAAAAAGCAGGATCTCCGGTCGGGGGAACCGGCTCGTGGTTGCCGATCATGATTGACAGGTGGGTCGGCTTGAACTCCCGAAGTTCCTTGTCATAGGGATTGCGGCCCTCCAGGGTGTCGCCTCCAGTTATTCGCTTGACCTGCTGACTGGAAAAGCGCGCCCCCTCTTCCACCTCAGACGACATGGCAAGGCGCAATCCTTCATGCTTCATGATGGCGGGATCGGTCTGGTTTGAGGTGCGCGGCTGGTTGGACTTGAGGAAGATCTCGCAGGGAACGGTGGCGGCGTAGTCGCCGAGCACCCGGCAGATTGCGCCAACGAACAATGACTTGCCGTTGCGGCCCCTGCCCAGGAGGAAGGGAAAGACGTGCTCGGTGGTCAGGCCGGTGATGCCATAGCCAAAGAGGATCTGCAGGAACTCGATTATTTCTTCATCGCCATCGAAAACGTCAGCAAGGAATTGCTCCCATCCGCTGCGGTCCAAGTCCTGATCCAGCGGCACGAAATCACAGGAACAACGCTTGGAAATGAGTTGGCCAGGCTCTCCCGGATACAGAATCCCGCTGCGGAGATCCACCACCCCATTGCGTACCCCGAGCAGCCATGGATCCTTGTCAAACTCGTTACCCTCGATGGCAAACGGGTTATCCAGGAAGGTACGAGCGAACTTGACACAGGCGTTGCGTCCCTTCTCCTGGCGCAACGCTCTGATCTTTTTCTGTAGCAACTCGATCTTGCGGTTCCACGCCTTGGAGTACGTTTTGTGGTCCTCTTCATCGTTTTCCCGCTTGGACCGTTCGATTTGCTCCTCGAGAGCGACAATTTCTTGACCGTATCGGTCAACGACATGCCGCACCAGGCCCAGTACCATCTCCACCCCGAGGCCAAGTTTCATAATGGAGACTTTTGCGATACCGGCATGACGTCTCGCCGCCACGTGGTCGCGATCGGGATCCGCCACATTGGAAAGGAGTCCGACCGCTGGGAGGAAGCTATGCATTCCTGTGCGGATGACACAGAAATTGAGTATGGTTTGCAG
>CAZFPV010000216.1:0-4384 GCA_964521155.1 uncultured Desulfobulbus sp.
GAGACCATGGAATCGCTTAATCGAGTTGCCATCAGCCGCACGTCCCTGATCCACAATTTTCAGCTCCTGCGCCGGTTGGCCGGCACGGCCGCGGTCATGGCCATGGTCAAGGCCGATGGCTATGGCCACGGCATGATCGATTGCGCCCGCATCCTTGCGGCCGAGGGCGCGGCCGCCTTCGGCGTGGCCGAGACGGTGGAGGGCGTGCGCCTGCGCGAAACTGGCTGCGACCTGCCGATTTTCATCCTTGCCGGCGTCGTGCCCCAGGCCGTGGAGGCCATCGTTGCGCACCGCCTGACCCCAGTGGTGGTCGATGGCGACATCCTGCCCGAACTCTCCCGCCAGGCGGCGTTGCGGGGCATCGAACTGGGTGTGCACCTGAAGATAGATGCCGGTATGGGACGCCAGGGAACCCTGCCCGACGAATTTGCCGAACTGGTGCGGACGGCGCGGGCCCTGCCAAATCTGCGCATTGATGGCGTCATGGCCCATTTCCCCATGTCCGAGGACCGCCGCTCGGAGAACTCGGCCCAGGTGCTGGCCACCTTCCGCCGCACTGTTGCCGGGATTGCCCGGCTTGTTCCCGGGAAATGCTGCCTCCATCTTGCCAACTCGGGCGGAGTGTTCTATGTTGCCGGCGCCCAACTGGACATGGTCCGGCTCGGCATCTCGCTGTACGGCTATTACCCGGACGGCGCCGCGGGTCGCCTATCCGCCGCCGAGCCGAAATTGCGGCCGGTGATGCGGTATTCCTCATCCGTCATCCAGGTCCGCTCGGTTCCGGCGGGCGCAGGCCTCGGTTACAACCATCTGTATACCACCACCCGACCCACCACCGTGGCGGTGCTGCCGGTGGGATACGAGGACGGCTATCTGCGGCGGCTCTCCAACCGGGCCGAGGTGCTGATCCACGGCCGGCGCGCGTCGGTCATCGGTCGGATCTCCATGAATCTGACTCTGGTGGATGTCACCGAGGTGGCGGGAGTACGGGTCGGCGACGAGGCGGTGCTGCTCGGCAGTCAGGGCGAGGAGACCATCAGCGCCGACGAGGTCGCCGGCTGGATGGACACCATCAGCTACGAGGCACTCTGCCTGTTTGGCAATCTCAACCGCCGGGTGCTGGTCGACTGACGGCCCGGCTGGCCAATTGGCCGTTCGCCGCTCAGGCGGAGACAACTTTTTTTAAGAGTAAGCGGTTATGATCAAATCACGGGTTAAACAGATCGTCGATGCCTGCTTCGCCGAGGGGATCCGGCAGGGCTTCTGGACCGAGGGCGCCGCGGGCAGGTACAGCATCGAAGTGCCCAAGCGCGAAGAGCAGGGCGATTTTGCAACCAACTTCGCCATGGTGGCGGCAGGCATTGACAAACGCAAGCCGCGCGAGCTGGCCGCGCGGATGGCTGAGCTGCTCAGCCGCGAGCCGATGATGGCGCGGGTGGACATCGCCGGGCCGGGTTTCATCAACCTGTTTCTAGAAAAAGACATCTGGGCCACGGTGCTGGCGCCGATCCTTGAACAGGACGAAGAGTTCGGCTGCTCTGATGTGGGCGGCGGCCGCCGGGTGATGGTCGAATTCGTCTCCGCCAACCCCACCGGCCCCTTAAGCGTGGGTCATGGCCGCAACGCCGTACTCGGCGACGCCATCGCCCGTGTCCTTGCCGCCACCGGCCACGATGTCCACCGCGAATACTATTTCAATGACGCCGGCCGTCAGATGCGGGTACTGGGTGAGTCCACCCGGGCGCGCTACCTGGAACTGCTCGGCCTGGCCAGTACCTTTCCCGAGGACGGCTACCAGGGCGATTACATCTACGACATCGCCCGCACGATGATCGAGACCGGCGGCGACAGCTTCAAGCAGGCAGACGTGGCGGTGTTCAAGGACGCAGCCCAGCGTGCCATCTTCGCCGACATCGATGCCACCCTCAAACGCATCGGCATCGGCTTTGACTCCTATTTCAACGAGCACACTCTGTACGAGGACGGCCGCATCGACAGGGTTGTCGACAGCCTGCGCGCGCGTGGCCTGGTCTACGAAAAAGAGGGCGCCACCTGGTTCAAGACCACCGAGTTCGGCCAGGAGCAGGACCGGGTGATCATCAAGAGCAGCGGCGAGCCGACCTACCGGCTGCCCGACATCGCCTACCACTGCGACAAGTTCCGGCGCGGCTTTGACTGGATGATCGACGTTTTCGGCTCGGACCACATCGCCACCGTGCCAGATGTGCTGGCCGGGGTGCGGGCGCTTGGCTACGACGACAGCCGCATCACAGTGGTGCTGTACCAGTTTGTCACCCTGCTGCGCGACGGCAAGCAGGTGAAGATGTCCACCCGCAAGGCCACCTTTGTCACCGTCGACGAACTGGTGGATGAGGTCGGGGCGGACGCCCTGCGCTTTTTCCTCCTGATGCGCAAACCCGACAGCCTGATCGAGTTTGACCTCGACCTGGCCAAGAAGCAGAGCCAGGAGAACCCGGTCTACTACGTCCAGTATGCCCATGCGCGGCTGTGCAGTATCGAGCGCGCGGCCCGCGAGCAGGGGATGGCGCCGGACGGCGCCATCGACCAGGCGATCCTGGGACGGCTGGTCGAGCCCGAGGAGCACGCCATGCTCAAGACCCTGGCCGCCTATCCGCAACTGGTGGCCGGCGCAGCCGCCGACCTGGCCCCGCACCGGATCATTTTCTATTTGATGGAACTGGCGGGTCAGTTCCACAGCTTCTATAACAAGCACAAGGTGCTGACCGAGGACCGGCAGTTGAGTGCGGCCCGGCTCCATCTCTGCGGGGCGCTGCGGCGGGTCTTCCGCAACGGCCTGCGCCTGGTGGGCCTGACCGCCCCGGACAGCATGTGAGCAGGGCTGGCGACGTTTTTTCTTCGGCTGCGACGGCAAGCCCTTGTTTTTTGCCATGGAATGCATACAATTCAGCACTTTAATGTTCCAGGGGACAGGTCGGGGCAATGCGGCTGCGGTGGACCAAAGCAGGTGACGAACCCCAGCAGGAACGGGTGGACAGCGAACCGCTGGGCAACCAGCCGGCAAGGCGGCGGGGCAAGCCCTTTCGTTTCGAGCTGGGCTGGAGCGGCATGTTTGGCCTGGTGGTGGTCTGCTTCTGCCTCTTTCTGTGGATGTTTCTCCTTGGCCTCTGGGCCGGGCAGACCATTCTTCTGCCGCCCCGGGACGGAGCGCGGGTGACCGGCGCGGTCAAACCGCCGCAGGTGGTCGTTGGTGAGGCGCACACTCCGGGGCAAGCCCCGGTGGCAAACAGCAAGCACGTGGAATAGGCCGAAGAGTGGAGCGGGTCAAAAGTAGACGGCGCAGGCCGCCGTCCCGGGGGATCAGGTTCAGCCTGTGGGCGCCGTTCAGGCGGATTGCCGGCCATGTGGCCGGCCATCCCAAACTGTATGGGCCGGCCCTGTCGCCCGTGCTCCTGCTTCTGCTCGCCCATGTGGTGGTGGTGCCGATCATCGTCTTCCTGAAGATGAAGGGCGCCTCGGCCAGTCACACCCTCTTCGGTACGGTACTGGTCTGGGCGGTGCTCGGATTCCTGCCCTTTCTCGGCCTGAGCTACCTTTCCTATTTCATGGCAGCCCGGCCGCTGACTCATCTGATAGCGGAGAAACGGCCGGACTGGCCGGGGGCGCGGGTCGAGGCCCTGTCGGCCACCGCCTATGCGGCGGGGTTGTTCGTGGGCATGTTTTTGCTTATCCGGCCCGCCTCCGTGACCGGTGATCTGATCCTGCTGGGCTGCTGCGTGGCGGCAGGCCTGCTCCACTGGTTCTTTTATCGACGATTCGCAGGCCCTGCCAATCCACCGGCAGAGGCCTGACGCCGCAATCCGGGCCTAGCCGCTTAGTCGGGCCAGCGAACGACCCGAGAAGGCAAGGAGTGTTCCATGAGTGATGCACCTGCGACACAGCGGCCGGGCCGCATTCGTCCGGCGCGGATGGGCGACGTCCGCCCCATCCACGCCCTGCTGGCCGGCTTTGCCGCCAAGGGGCTGATGCTGCCGCGCTCCATCAGTTCCCTCTACGACCATCTGCGTGATTTCGTGGTCTACGAGGAGGCCGGCGAGATTCTCGGCATCTGCGCCCTGCACATCTGCTGGGACGACCTGGCCGAAATCCGCAGCCTGGCCGTGGTCGAATCGCGGCAGAAGAGCGGCATCGGCGCCCAGTTGGTCGGATCCTGCCTGGATGAGGCTGAAAGCCTGGAAATTCACAACGTCTTCACACTTACCTACCAGGCGGCTTTTTTTCGCAAGCTCGGTTTCCTGGATACGGACAAGCAGAACCTGCCCCACAAGATCTGGAGCGACTGTCTCCACTGCTCCAAGTTTCCCGACTGCGACGAGGACGCGCTCATCCGCACCACTCCGCGCCC
>CAZFPV010000217.1:0-2025 GCA_964521155.1 uncultured Desulfobulbus sp.
GGTAGACCTTGGAACTCGGCATGTCGGCGGCCCGGCGGCTGACATGGATCACGTCGTGCCGGCCCAGCGATTTGAGGGCGATCATGCCGGTGACGATCTTGATGGTCGAAGCCGGCTGGCGCGGGGCGTCCGGCGCCTTGGCAAAGATCGCCTCGCCGGTGGCGGCGTCCATGACCATGATGCTTTTCGAGCTGATCTGTTTGGCAATGTCGGGCAGGGCTCCCGTCGCTGCCACGGCGGCAGAGGCGGCAAGCGGCGCGCACCCTCCGCGCTTTTTCTTGCGCGTGACCTGCTTGGCCGGCAGTTCGGCGGATGAACGCTGTGCCGACACCTGGGCCGGCTTGGCCACGGTCTGTTTGCCGACCGTTTTCTGGGCTGGTTTCTTTTGCCTGGCGCTGGTTCCGGCTGCGACGGCGGCGTTTTTCTTGACGGCGGCCTTCTCCTTGACGGCGACCTGCTTCTTGGCCGGAGCGGCCTTTTTCTCGGGTGGACGCTCCTTCTTGGCGGCGGTGGCCTTGGCCTGCGCGGCTGAATCGGTTGCCGGTGTGCTGGCCGCCGCTTTCTTGCCGCCGGTGGGCTTGCTTGTCGAGACCTTCTTGACGGTCGTGGACGGGCTGGCGGCAGTCTTTTTGACCGTCGGTTCCGCGGTCCATCCTGTCAGGGGCGAGAGGGGAATCCCCGCGAACAGAAAGAAAACGAGCAGGGCAAGAAAAACAAATCGTTGCATACGGGGTGGACCGCGTTGAATGACAGGGGCTTGAGGCGGCGCAAACTTAATATCTCTTTCCAGCCAGTGTCAAGGGAATTGCCCCGTTTCCTTTGAAACCCACGGGTTGTTATGGTAAAGACCAACTGCACGACGAGTCACCCAGGCAACGGTAGAGGAACGGGAGAAAAGGCATGCATAATTCGCCATCGACGACGGACAGCGAGCGGATCGAGGAAACGATGGTCGAGGCAGGGGCAACCATGGCCAATCTGCCGGTCATCCAGGAAAACGCGGCCACCCTCAATGACCTGATCGACATCAGCTGCCGCAGATTCAGAGAACTGCCGGCCATTGGCATGGCCCTGGAAGAGCCCCTGACCTACAAGGGGCTGCACGAGCGCATCCTCGCCCTGGCGGCCGGCATGCGGGAGTTGGGCGTCGGCGCCGGCGACCGGGTGGCCATCCTCGGCGAGAACTCGCACCACTGGGTCATTGCCTACATGGCGACGGTGCGGCTCGGGGCCAGCACCGTGCCCATCTTTCCGGAACTGCCCGAGGCCGACGTGCACCATATCCTCGGCGAGATGCGCTGCGACCTGATTTTTCTCACCCAGAAGCAGATCGAAAAGATCTACGATCTCAAGCATCAACTGAAACATGTGGTCACCCTGGATGACTACCGGGACGACACCGGCCTGATCAACCTGCGGACCTTCAGCGAGGTCATGGCCGAGGCCCTGGAGCGGTTCGGCGAGGCGGCGCGGGACGAGCGGCTGGCGTTCCCGGTCGTGGGCAAGGACGATCTGGCCGCGATCCTGTTTACCTCGGGAACCTCCGGCTTTTCCAAAGCGGTGATGCTCACCCACGCCAACCTCTGCGCCAACGCCTATTCGGCCAACTCCCTGGTGCGGATCGCGCCCGGCTGGGTCTTTCTCTCGGTGCTGCCCGTCTCCCACACCTACGAATTCACGGTCGGCCTGCTCTTGCCGCTCTTGAAGGGGGCCCGGGTGGCCTATGCCGGCAAGACGCCGACCCCGGCCATCCTGCAGAAGATCTGCGAGAAGGAACAGCCGCAGGTGATGCTGGTGGTGCCCTTGATTATCGAGAAGATCTACAAGAAGCGGGTCGTGCCGGCAGTGGAGAAAAGCGGTCTGCTCACCTTTTTCTGCCGCTTCAGCCTGAGTCGGCGGATGGTGTACCGCAAGATCGGCGCCAAGCTGGCCGCCTTCTTCGGCAGCCGCCTGCAACTGATGGGCATCGGCGGCGCCGCCCTCAACCCGGAGGTCGAACGATTCCTCCACGAGGCCCGCTTTCCC
>CAZFPV010000217.1:2035-4370 GCA_964521155.1 uncultured Desulfobulbus sp.
CACTGAGGCCGCGCCGCTCCTGGCCGGGGGGCCCCACGGCGACGCCACCATCCGCCACGGATCCACCGGCAAGCCCATACCCCGGGTGGAGATCCGTATCGACGACCCCAACCCCGAGACCGGCGTCGGCGAAATCCAGGCGCGCGGGCCGAACATCATGCAGGGCTATCTCAACGACCCGGAGGCGACCAGGGATTCGTTCACCGAGGACGGCTGGCTGAAGACCGGGGACCTTGGCCGGCTCGACCAGGACGGCAACCTCCACATCCGGGGCCGCTCCAAGTCGATGATCGTCCTCTCCAACGGCGAAAACGTTTATCCCGAGGCCATCGAGCACAAGCTCAATGCCTACCCCTTTGTCACCGAGTCCCTAGTGATTGAAAATCGGGGCATGCTCGAGGCCTGGATCTACCCGGACTACGAGTTCGTCGACAGCAAGACCATGGGCCAGAGCCGGACCCAGCGGCACCAGTACATCGCCTCACTGTTCGAGGAGATGCGGGGCGAGGTCAACGAGCAGCTGACCACCTCGTCGCGACTGGCACGGGTGCTGGAGCGGCGGGAGCCCTTCACCAAGACCGCGACCCACAAGATCAAGCGGTATCTCTACTCCGCCGACAACATGCACCTGTAAACCGGGCTGGCGTGCCCGATCATCACATCAACCAAGGGGGAAAACGCATGAACAGAGCAATGGCAGTCGCGGGATTGATCCTGCTGACCGCTTCCGGGTCGGCCCTGGCGTCGGGGTACCGCATCCCGGAGCAATCGGTGAATTCGACGGCGCGGGCCGGCGGGTATGTAGCCCATACGCCTGGCGCGGACGCTGCATACTTCAATCCGGCCAACATGTCCTGGCTGGATGATCGTGGGTATGTCGAGGTTGACGCTACCTGGATTCATCTCAGCGGCATTGAGTACACCGACCGGCGCTCGCCGTTGTACAGCGGCGAGTCGGAGAAGGAGAACTTCCTCCTGCCGACCTTGTTTGCGGCGTCGCCCGATTACAACCGCTTCCGGGTGGGTTTTTCCTTCACCGCTCCGGCCGGGCTGTCCAAGCAGTGGAAGGATCCCTTTCCCCGCACCTTTGCCGAGGAGTTCACCCTCAAAGTATACGAAATCAATCCCACCGTGGCCTACAAGATCTCCGACAAGGTGTCGCTCGGCGGCGGCGCCCGCGGCATTTTCACCGAAGGCAAGGTGAAGAGCGCAGGCATGGTTGCCTCGGGTGTGACTGCCACCAGGGACATGGACGGCGACACCTGGGAGGCTGGCTATAACCTGGCTCTGACGGTGCGGCCGATCGAACGGGTGAACCTGAGTGTGACCTACCGCTCGGAGGTGGATCTGGGCGTCGAGGGCGACGCGACCCTGCGGACCTCGGCCGGGCCGGGGCTCTATGCCGGGGAAACGGGCGTGGAAATCCCCCTGCCGGCCATTCTCGCGGTCGCGGCCTCGTACACCTTTTTTGATCAACTGACCGTGGAGTTGGAGTATGACCGCACCTTCTGGTCCGACTACGAGTACCTCGATTTCACTTACCCCGCACCGCTTGCCAATCCGGTACTGGCCATGGCCTTTGACAGCGCCAAGCCAAAGCACTGGGAAGATAGCGACGCCTGGCGCCTGAGCGCCAGCTACGATCTGAAGAACGGCTTCATCTTCATGGCCGGTTTCGCCTACGACGAGAGCCCTGTGCCCGAGTCCACGCTCGGGTTCGAACTGCCCGATTCGGACGCCCTGATCTATTCGCTGGGTCTGCGTTACCAGGTGAACAAGGATATGGAGGTGGGTGTGGCCTATCTCTACGATGACAAGGAAAGCCGGGACGTCAACAACGGCTCCATCAACGGCAGCTTTGACGAGTCCGCCGCCCATCTGCTGACCTTCGGCCTGTCGTACAAGCTATAGACGCGGTGCAAGGCCGCCTGCGTGCACACGGATCCGGGACTCCCGGATCCGTTTTTTTTTATCCCAGCAGGAGATTGTTGGAGACGCGGATGATTGGCATGATGACCCAGCCGATGACGCCGGTGTAGAAGAGCCCGAGGAGAAGGAGAAAACCAAAGGGCTCGAGCTTTGAGTAGTTGTAGGCCGCTCGCGGGGGCAGCATGCCCATCAGCACCTTGGAGCCGTCCAGGGGCGGGATGGGGATGCAGTTGAAGATCGCCAGCATGAGGTTGATCCAGACGCTGGCCACCAGCATGCCGACCACCGGCTGGAGGATGGCGAAAGGCAGGAAATTGAGCACCACCAGCAGGCGGGCGAGAATGGCGCTGGCAACGGCCAGGACCACGTTCGATCCCGGCCCGGCCAGGGCCACCAGGAGCATGTC
>CAZFPV010000218.1:0-4320 GCA_964521155.1 uncultured Desulfobulbus sp.
CCTGGTGCTGTCAGCGGTGTTCGTGCCCATGGCCTTCTTCGGCGGGTCCACCGGCGCCATCTATCGGCAGTTTTCGCTCACCATTGTCTCGGCCATGCTGCTCTCGGTGGTGGTGGCCCTGGTGCTCACCCCGGCGCTGTGCGCCACCATCCTCAAGCCGGTGGCCAAGGGCGCCCACATTCAGAAGCGCGGGTTCTTCGGTTGGTTCAACCGCATGTTCGAGCGCAACGCGGACCGCTACCGCGCAACCATCGGCTACGTTCTCAAGCGGACCGGTCGCTTTGGCCTGATCTACCTGCTGATCCTGGGCGCGGTCGGGTTTTTCTTCCACAAGCTGCCGACCAGCTTCATACCCGAGGAGGACCAGGGCGTGTTGCTCACCCTGGTGCAGCTACCTGCCGGAGCTACCCTGGATCGCACCCAGAAAGTGATGGACCGGGTGCGCGAGCATTACCTGACCGCGGAGAAGGAGAACATCAAGTCAGCCTTCACCGTGGCCGGCTTCAGCTTTGCCGGCCAGGGGCAGAACATGGGCCTGGCCTTTGTCCAGCTGCGGGATTGGAGCGAGCGCAAACGGCCTGACCAGGAAGTCAGGGCCATTGCCAACCGGTCCATGGGCGCCTTTTCCCAGATCAAGGAGGCTATGGTCTTTGCCTTCAACATTCCGCCCATTCCAGCCCTGGGATCAGCCACCGGCTTCAATCTCTATCTCCAGGACCGTTCCGGCCTGGGTCATGAAAAGCTGATCGAGGCCCGGAACATGCTGCTCGGCATGGTTGCCAAGACCCCCACCCTGACCCGGGTTCGACCCAACGGCATGGAGGATGCGCCCCAGTACAATGTTGATATCGATTATGAAAAGGCCATGGCCCTTGGGCTCAAGGTCAGCGACATCAACACCACGGTGGGTACGGCCTGGGGTTCGAGCTACGTCAATGACTTTCTCCACCAGGGGCGGGTGAAAAAGGTCTATGTCCAGGCCGAGGCCCCCTTCCGCATGGATGCCGAGGACCTGAGCCTCTGGTTCGTGCGCAACAACAAGGGTGAGATGGTGCCTTTCTCCGCCTTTGCCACTGGTCACTGGTCTTACGGCTCGCCCCGCCTGGAACGATACAACGGCAATCCGGCGGTGAATATTCTCGGCGAGGCCGCACCCGGTCTCTCCAGCGGCGACGCCATGAAAACCATGGCCGATCTGATCGGGCAGCTGCCCAAGGGATTCGGCTTTGAATGGACCGGCGCCTCGTATCAGGAGGTGCAGGCCGGATCCCAGGCCCCGTTCCTCTATGCTATCTCGATGCTGGTAGTCTTTCTCTGCCTGGCTGCCCTGTATGAGAGCTGGTCAGTGCCGTTCTCGGTTCTGCTGGCCGTGCCCATCGGCGTGCTCGGCGCCTTGGTGGCAGTCTATTTCCGCGGCCTGTCCAACGACGTCTATTTCCAGGTTGGCCTGCTGACCACCATCGGGCTCTCGGCCAAGAACGCCATTCTGATCGTCGAGTTCGCCAAACGGCGTCACGACAAGGGGCGGGATCTGGTCGAGGCGACCCTGTCGGCGGCCCGGCTGCGGCTTCGCCCGATCCTCATGACCTCCATGGCCTTCATGCTGGGCGTACTGCCGCTGGCCATCTCCACCGGGGCCGGCGTCAACAGCCGGCACGCCATCGGCACCGGCGTGCTCGGCGGCATGACCTCGGCCACGGTGCTGGCCATCGTTTTCATTCCGCTCTTTTTTGTGGCGGTGCTGCGCGTCTTTGGCAAACGCGGTAACAAAGCCGCACCCCCTGCACCTGTTCAGGAGTGATGTCCATGCAATTTGCGAGAAAAACCCTCGTTGCCCTGTTGTTGCCGGTTGTCCTCGAGGCCTGTTCCCTGGCCCCGGAATACCATCGGCCCGAGTCCCCGGTCGAGGCGACCCTGCCCGCTGCCAAGGACGCGACCTCCAGCGGTCAGCTGGCAGCCGAAACCGGCTGGCGGCAATATTTCACCGATCCCCGGCTGCAGGGCCTCATCGAACTGGCCCTGGCCAACAACCGCGACCTGCGCCAGGCAGCCCTCAATGTCCAGGCCTATCAGGCCCAGTACCGCATCCAGCGCGCGGAACTCTATCCAAGTGTCGGTGCGGCCGGCGAGTATGCCAAACAGAGAAACCTGAGCGGCGAGCGCTACGTCACCGGTGAGGCCTATACCTTTGCCGTCGGTCTCACCGCCTATGAACTCGATCTTTTCGGCCGGGTGCGCAGCCTGAATGCGCAGGCCCTGGAACAGTATCTGGCCATGGAGGAGAGCCGGCGCAGCGCCCAGATCAGCCTGGTGGCCGAGGTGGCCCGGGCCTATCTGACCTGGCTGGCCGACCGGCAACTGGTGGCCATCACCGGCGAGACCGCTGCCAGCGAACAGGCCTCGTTTGCCTTGATCGAGCGCCGCGTCAACGAGGGCATCAGCACCCAGATCGACCTGGCCCAGGCCCGGACCAGCCTGGAGAACGCCCGCGCCAACCTGGCCAAATACCGTCGCCAGCTGGATCAGGACGTCAATCTCCTCACTCTGCTCGTGGGTGCCCCGGTGAATGGCGCACTGCCGGAAGGGGTGGAGCTTGACCGTCAGGCCTTGTCTACCGCGGCGCCTGCCGGACTGTCCTCGGAACTGCTGCTCAAGCGGCCCGACATCATGGCGGCCGAGCACAGCCTGCTGGCCGCCAACGCCAATATCGGCGCGGCCCGGGCCGCCTTTTTTCCCACCATCACCCTGACCGCCAGCGCCGGGTGGATCAGCCCGGAGATGTCGGGCCTCTTCGACGGCTCTTCAGGTACCTGGCTGCTGGCGCCGTCGATCAGAATTCCGCTGTTCACCGCCGGCAGGCTGGCGGCCCAGCTGGATGTGGCTGAGCTCCGCAAGGAGATCTCGGTGGCTCAGTACGAGAAGGCCATCCAAACCGCCTTTCGCGAAACCGCCGACGCCCTGGTCGCGACCGCAACCTATGACGAACAGCTGCGCGCCCAGGAGGCCGGCCTGGCCGCCAGCCAGGACTATTACAATCTGGCCCGCAACCGGTACGAGCAGGGCGTGGACAGCTATCTGACGCTGCTCGATGCCCAGCGTTCGCTCTACAACGCCCGCCAGGGGGTGGTTGCCACCCGGCTGGCGCAGCTGGTCAACCGGGTCAACCTGTACAAGGCCCTGGGCGGCGGCTGGAAGGAGTAACCCGGCCGGGCGAGATGCTCGTCCGCCAGGATGTGAGGAAGACCATGGCACGAAAGACCAAGCAAGAAGCCCGGGAAACCCGCGCAGCCATTGTCGATGCAGCGGTGCAGGTATTTTCCGTCAAGGGGGTGGCCGCAACCTCGCTGGCCGACGTTGCCCGCGAGGCCGGGGTGACCCGGGGGGCCATCTACTGGCACTTTGCCAACAAGGCCGACCTGCTGGCCGCGCTCTGGGATGAGGTTCTACAGATGTACGCGTCCCAGGCCCAGGCGAGCGAGCACGCGGATGAGCCCGATCCGCTGGGCAAGTTGAAGATGCTGTATGTGGCCCTGCTGCAGGGTCTGGTCGACAACCCGCGCCAGCAGCAGTTGACCCGGATCCTGTTTGACAAGAGCGGCAGCGCCGAGGATTTCGAGGTCATCCGCGTCCGCCACGTGGCCTGCATGTCGGAGCGGTTCGAGCGTATCCAGATGGTGCTGCGCCATGCCATGGACCGGGGCCAGCTGCCGGCAAACATGGATTGCCCTTTAGGCGCCATGGCCGTACTATCCTATATTCATGGCCTGATATCCCAATGGGTCATGACTCCGGATCTGGTCGACATGCGTCGGGCCGCGCCCTGCCTGATCGAGGGCCTGATGCAGATGCTGCGGAGCGGTTTGACCCGGGGGTAGGGAAGTCATCCGCGATTCCTGTCGCCTTTTCTCCCGGAATGACGGGAAAATCCTGACAAGACCATCATTCAACCTGGAGCGAGCCCATGCTGATCTCCGGCATAGCCTTTGGCATCACCGACTGGTCGACCATTGAGCCCACCGAACACCGGGGCGAGCGCGGCCTTGCCCTGTGGCGCACCCGCCAGTTTGGCGACCTCCGGGTGCGCATGGTCGAGTATTCGCCCGGTTATGTCGCCGATCACTGGTGCGTCAAAGGCCACATCCTGCTGTGCGTCGAAGGCGAACTCCACACCGAACTGGCCGATGGCCGCACCTCTGTCCTCAAGGCCGGCATGAGCTACCAGGTGGCTGACAACGCCGAGCCGCACCGATCCTCAACCACGACCGGGGCGCGACTGTTCATCGTCGATTGAACCGTGCCCCGTTCAGGGCCGTGCAATGC
>CAZFPV010000219.1:0-4314 GCA_964521155.1 uncultured Desulfobulbus sp.
CCGCTGGCCACGCCCTGGTCCCTGGCTGCCGGGTTGACGATGACATTGCCGATGGCGCAGACGCCGCCACTTTCCCAGCGGTGGAAGTTGGCAAAGCCGACCACCAGGCCGTCTCGCTCGGCCACGGTGGCATCGGCCCGCTGGGCTACAGCCTCGGCCAGTTGGGCCGCTGTCAGGGGGAAGGTTGCGCGGGGAAAGAGGAAAAACAGTTCCTCCGGGCTTTGGGGAAAGGCGGCGACGAGCGCCAGATCAATCGGCTCTGCAGATCGGAACATCAAAGGCATGGCGCAATCCCTTGCTGTCGTGCATGAGGTTCATGGCCATTGCCGGCCGAGCGCTCACCAGTCGAGAAACCGCTGGAAGGCCTCGGCGATGTGGCTGATCTGCTGCGGGCAGACCGAGTGGTCCATGGGGTAGGTGCGGAAGATCACCGCGTAACCGCGACCCTTGAGAAACTCGGCCGCGCGGATGCCGAGCGCCTGCGGCACCACTGGGTCGTAGATGCCGTGCTGGATCTCAATGGGCAGGTCGAGGTTGGCCTCGCTCAGCGTAATCAGATCGCTGGTGGCAAAATAGGTGGACATGGCCACCAGGCCGCCGAGCGGTTTGGGGTGGCTGAGGGCAACCTGATAGGCCACGGCCCCGCCCTGGGAGAAGCCAGCCAGGAGGATGCGGCGGCTGTCGATGCCGCGTTCCAGTTCGCAATCAATGAGCCTGTTGATGGCCGCTGCCGAGACCAGCAACTGGTCGCTGTCCACCTTGCGGTCGATATCCATCTCCAGGATGTCAAACCAGGCGGGCATGACGTAGCCGTTGTTGACCGTCACCGGAATGGACGGCGCGTGCGGGAAAATGAACCGGATGCCGAGTTCCGCCGGCAGGTTGAGTTCCGGTACGATGGGCGCGAAATCGTAGCCATTGGCGCCCAGACCGTGCAACCAGATGACGGCGGCGTCGGGGTTGGGGCGGGTTTCCTGTTCGATGGCCGGCAGCAGGGACATTGGAACCTCGGCGGCAAAGGTGGAAGGGATTGGTACACCACTATAGCATCCTTGCTCGGCTGGTCAAGGGCAGGGGGAGCGGAAACGCGTCACGGCCGCCCGCATCCTGGCTGACTTGAAGGCCAGCCCCCCTGCCACTCCCATGGCGGGCGCTGCCGATTACTTGAGTTCCGGCGAGCGTTTGATCGGGTCCTGCAGGTAACGGGGATTGGTCGACTGCCCCGAGCCTGGGGTCGCCTGTTCCGATTTCGGGCCGTTTTGAATTCTGGCGACGATTTCTCCGGGCAACTCGGTGATGCTCTTGCCAGTCATATACTGGTACCCATAGACCACGCCGAACAGGGCAACAGCGAACAACGCGATCTTTTTGATCAGATCAACCATGACAATTCTCCTTGGCAGAGTTTGGAACAATATGAGGCAACATCTAGATGTTTCACTCTAAAGAAGAGGTCACCCGGTCTGACCTGTCAAGTAAGGAAACGGTATGGACGCAGGCGATGCTTGCCTGCTGCAGCTGTTCCTCCTTGCCGTGGATTGGCATTGCCCTGTACTATGGCCGACAAGACGCTCACCTCTTCCGTCAGTTTGCAGCCCGACAGGTGGTTCTGCGGATGCACGCCATGGCGTTTGTCGCTCCGGCAACACCTGACCCCGATGGACATGACCACACCGCTCTCCCATCTTCCTCAGCTATTGCAAAACATGCGGCCGATGCTGCATGATGGCGTGTATGTCTTTGTCACCCTGGGTGCAGGCGAAGAGGCGGATGGGTTGGAACCGGTCGCCACCTTTCGCGAGGAGGAGGGAATGACGATGATCATCGAGGAGGGATTGGCGCTGCGGGCCGGGCTCCAGCCCCTCTTCCGCGCCTCCTGGATCACCCTGCAGGTGCATTCCGATCTGCAGGCAGTGGGCCTGACCGCCGTGGTTGCCACTGCCCTGGCCGGGGCTGGCATAAGCTGCAACGTGGTGGCCGCCGCCTTTCACGACCACCTGTTCGTGCCTGTCGAAAAGGCACAGACAGCCCTGACCGTGCTGCAACAACTGCAGGGGCGCAGTCAGGCCACGGCAGCGGCCGGTCCCGCATGATCCGCCTGCTGCTCTTTGCCGTTGTTTCGGCGTATTTCGTTTTTGTTTCCCGCAAAATCCTGTTCCGTCCACACTCGCACGGCTTTCAACGTTTCTTTGCCTGGGAGTGCATCCTGGCCCTGGTGCTGCTCAACGCGCCGCACTGGCTGGGGAACCCGTTCGCTGCCGACCAGATCGTCGCCAGCCTGCTGCTTCCGCTCTCCCTCGGTTTGGTGATCCATGGCCTGTATCTGCTCCGGGTCGTGGGCAAGCCGGACCACGGCCGGCCGGATGCCGAACTGCTTCCCTTTGAGAAAACCACCTGCCTGGTGACCGTCGGCGCCTACCAATACATCCGCCACCCCATGTACGCATCGCTCCTGCTGCTGGCCTGGGGCGCGTTCTGCAAACATCCCTCGCTGCCCGGGCTGGCCCTGGCCCTGGGCGCCTCGTTCTTCCTTCTGCGCACGGCAGAGCAGGACGAGGCTGAATGCCAGCGCTCATTCGGCGACGAGTACCGGCGCTACATGGCCAGGACCAAACGGTTCATCCCTTTTCTCCTGTAGCCGTTCCTTCCCCTCACCCTGCCAACCTGCCCGCTGGCAGCGACTTTCCATTTCCCAGACCAACCCGGGTCATTGTTCAGGCCCCGTCCGCCTCATATTTGTAGCCCACCCCGTAGACCGAATGGATCAGGTCGCGGCCGGGTGCGGCCAGTTCCATCTTGCGTCGCAGTTTTTTGATATGGCTGTCAATGGTGCGGTCGTTGACGATGCGCTGGTCGGGATAGATGCGTTCCATCAACTGGTCGCGGTTGTAGATGTGGCCGGGGCGGCTTGCAAGCAGCGCCAGCAGCTTGAATTCCACGGCGGTGAGATCGAGATTGCGGCCATCAAGGCTTGCGCGCATAGCCGGATCGTCGAGAATCAGGCCGTTGGTTGGCAGGACCGCGCCGCCGCTGCGCCGCAGCACCGCCTTGACCCGGGCCACCACCTCGCGCGGGCTGAAGGGCTTGCAGATGTAGTCGTCTGCACCCAGCTCCAGGCCCAACAGGCGGTCGATCTCCTCGATCCGGGCGGTGACCATGATGATCGGCACGCTGGAAAAGGCACGTACCTCGCGGCAGATCTCGATGCCGTCGCGGCCCGGCAACATCAGATCGAGCAGGATCAGATCCGGCCGCTCTTCGCGTATCCGGGTTATCGCGCCGCCGCCCTCAGCCAGCCAGAGGGCGGCAAAGCCCGAGGCCCTGAGGTAGTCGGCCACTATCGAGGCCAGCCGCTCCTCGTCTTCGACAATCAATATCCGCTGCATGATTCAACCGTGTCGGGGCAGGGTTATGGTGATGGCCAGACCGCCCAGGGGCGATGGCGCGGCCATGATCTCGCCGCCATGGCCTTCGACGATTGAGCGGCACAGGGCCAGGCCCAGGCCGGCGCCGCCATGGGCACGATTGCGCGAATCCTCGACTCGGTACAGCCGCTCAAACAGGTGCGCAAGCGCCTCCTCGGGCACGCCGGGGGCGGTATCGGCAAAGGCAAGGTGCAGTCGGTCGTTCTGCGGCTGCAGGCTGATGCGCAGACAGCCGCCGGGATCGGTGTAGCGCAGCGAGTTCTCGAGCAGATTGTCAAGGAGCTGGCGCAGGCGTATGCGGTCGCCTTCGAGGAGAGCGTGGCCGACCTCGGGAACGTATTCCAGGCTCAGATTCCGGGCCTTGAACTGGTCGCGGTGCGCCTCCACGGCCTGGCCCGTGAGTTCAGCCAGGTCAAGTTGTTCCTTGTGAAAGGTGAGGGCGCCGATATCGGCCAGGGACAAATCGTAGAGGTCCTCCACCAGGCGGCCGAGGTGGAGCACCTCGCCGTGGAGCACCTCCATGGTTCTCGATGTCATCGGTCGGACGCCGTCCTGCACTGCCTCGATCTCGCCGCGCAGGACTGAGAGCGGGGTGCGCAGCTCATGGGAGATGTCCGCCACCCAGCGCCGGCGCAGTTGCTCGTTTCGGCCCAGCGTATGGGCGAGCCGGTTGAAGTCGCGGGCCAGCTGCCCGAGCTCGTCGGTGGCCTGGGCCGGGACGCGGATATCGTACTCGCCCGAGGCCAGCCGGTTGGTGGCTGCGGCCAGCCCGGTGATGCGGCGGACCAGCCTGTGAGCCAGGGGGATGGCCAGCAGCGCGGCCAGGGTGGCAATGGTGAGGGCGATGGTCATCAGCGAGCGATTCTGCTCGCGGACGAACTGCTGTATC
>CAZFPV010000220.1:0-4314 GCA_964521155.1 uncultured Desulfobulbus sp.
GTTCGCCACCGGCCTGCGCGATCCGGAACTGCTGGTCGAGTACGATGCCGTGGCCGGCCAGCCAGTCGGCCAGCCCGCTCTTGCTTTCACTCGCTGCCAGCCGCCCCTGGAGGTTGACGTCGACGGGCGAGGTGGCCAGTACCACCGTGCCGCCCTGCATCAGGAACTGGTCGATGGCAAAGACCTGCGCCGGTTTCAGCTCGGTGGGCGCGGCCACCACCAGGATGTCGGCCTCGGGATCGACCTGGCCGTTGCTCAGATCCACGACCTTGACCCGGTGTTCCTCCTCGATCACCCGGTGCAGCAGCTGGAAGGTGTTCGCCGGCCGCATCAGGCCAAACTGCCCACCGGCTGTCGGTGGTTGCGGGGTTACCAGGGCCACGGTCTTGAGCATCCCCTTGGAAAACCGCTTCAGCCCGGCCTCGATGGCGGTCTTCAACCCTGCCCGGTCAAGCGCCGCCGGCAGCACCACCTGCACTGCCTGGTCGCCGCTTGCAAGCATCAGGTGAAACCAGAACGGCTCGCCCGCCATCAGGCCCGCCACCATGGGTTGCATGCCGTACTCCCGGGTAAGGCTCGCCGCCAGCGTGCCATCGTTGGCCTCGGGGTCGGCGAAATTGAAGGTGAACTTGCCCCCGCCCTGCTGGGCCAGCTCCTCCAGTACCGAGACCAGGGCGCCCTTCAGTTCGATCAGCGGTTTGGGCAGCCGGGCGTCGGCGGAAAGGTAGCCGTGGAAGGCCACCGGAGCGGCCAGGCCGGCAAAGAGGTTGCCTCCGCCCTGGTAGCTGTAGAGCACCTTCTTGATCGCGCGGGTGATGTCGTGTTCCGGGTTGCGCAGTTCGACCTCGAGCTTGAGGTCGCTCTCGCTCTTGACCTCGATCAGGTCCTGGAAGCCCAGGGTGACGAACTCGTCGCCATACTTGACGAGGATGTCGAAATAGCTGTTGGTCACTGCCGCCTGATGGCGGGAGGCGGTTTGAAAGGGCGTCGGTCGGATGCCGTATTTTTCGCCGGCCTCCTGCTCGAGTTCCGGCTTCTCCTGGGGATCGACGAATTCAACCCTGACCCGGCCCTGGCCGGCGACCTCGTACTCGCGCAAAAGATCGCGCAGCTGTGGTTGCAGGGGCGCGAGCAGGGGATGGGTCTGGGCCGAGAAGTAGCCCCGGATCAGGAGCGGCTCCTGCAGCCGGCCGAGATACGAGCGGGTAGCCTCGGAGATCGAGTAGATTTTCCCCTGGGTCAGGTCGGCCCGCAGGCTGCCAATGGGCGCAAGCCACAGGTTGACCACGAGAACGTTGGCAATCACCAGTCCCGCTGCCCAGCCCCAGCGCCGGTGCGCCGGGTTGGCCGGGTTGCCGGCCCAGCGCCGCCGTTCCAGCGTGTACACATTCAAGGTGAGGAAGACGCCGATCAGGCTGAGCGGATAGACCAGGTCGCGCAGGTCGATCACCCCGCGCGTGACCGCTGCAAAGCGGGAGCCCGCGCCGAAGAGCTTGAGCAGCTCGCCCGCGCGGTTGCCGAAAAAAGCGGTCAGGGTGTCGGAGCCGAGCAGGAAGAGGCCGCTGCAGGCGAGTGTGGTGACGATCAGGCTGACGATCTGGCTGTTGCACTGGGCGCTGACAAAGAGCCCAATGGCCAGGTAGGCCCCGGCCAGGAACAGGCTGGCGACATAGCCGCCGAACACCGGTCCCCAGTCGAGCCGTCCGATCAGGCTGACGGTTACCGGCAGGGGCAGGGTCAGGCAGAGGCCGATGGCCACCAGGGCGAGGCAGGCGATGAACTTGCCGCCCACCAGCGACAGCAGGCTGACCGGGGCGGTGAGCAGCGGTTCCAGGGTGCCGGCCCGGTGCTCCTCGGACCAGGCCCGCATGGTGATGGCCGCCGAGAGGAAGATCAGGGTGCGCGGCATCCACTCGAACATGGGTCGCACATCGGCGATGTTGCGGCTGAAGAAGGTTTCCACCCAGAAAACGAGAAACAGCGTGGCCGCAAGAAAGGCGGCAAAGAAGAGAAAGGCTGCCGGGGTGGCGAAAAAGCCGGCCAGCTCCCGCCGGGCAACCCTGAGCAAGGCGTTCATTGTTCGAGCCCTCCGGTCAGGCTAATGTCATTGAAAATGTTTTCCAGATTGCGCCCCTCCGGGGTGAGGCCATGGAGGCGGATGCCCCGGGCCGCCGCGGCGTCGGCCACAGTCGGAGCCAAATGGCGCACCGGATGCGCGCCGGTGAGGGCAAAACAGGCGAGTCCCTCCTCGTCGGGCAAACGTTCCACCCTGGTCACGCCGTCCAGATCGGCCAGCAGTGCGGCCGCCTCCGGGTGTGGTTCCAGGATGACCAGCAGACGGCGACCGGCGCTGAGTTCGGCAAGTCTGGCATCCAGAGCCTTGCGGCCGTGCTGGAGGATAATCACTCGGTCGCAGACCGCCTGCACCTCCTGGAGGATGTGGGTGGAAATGATCAGCGTCGCCTCGCGGGCGAGTTCGCGGAGGAGGCCGCGCATGTGTTGGATCTGGGTCGGGTCGAGGCCGTTGGTGGGTTCGTCGAGAATGAGCACTTTGGGCCGGTGGAGGATGGCCTGGGCCACGCCGACCCGCTGGCGATAGCCGCGCGACAGGGTGACGATGGGCTGGTGGGCCTTATCGGAAAGGGCTGTGCGTGAAAGGGTCTCGCGCAGCAGGGGCCCCATGCGGTCGTCGTCCACTCCGTGCAGGGTGGCCTGATACTCCAGGTAGGCGGCCACGGTCATTTCCGGATAGACCGGGCAGTTCTCTGGCAGGTAGCCGATACGGGCCTGGATGGCGCGGCGGTCGGCATCCATCTTCATGCCGTCGATGCGAATGACGCCGCCGGTGGGTTCGAGAAAGCCGGTCAGCATCTTCATCACCGTGGTCTTGCCGGCGCCGTTGTGGCCGAGCAGGCCGACGATCTCGCCGGCGCCGATGGTAAACGACAGGTTGTCCACGGCCTTGAGCGGGCCGTAGGTTCGGGTGAGGTGTTCCACTGCGATCATTGCGCGCTCCTGACTCTGCAGCCGGCACGGCGGGGGCCCTGGGGTCAGGCGAAGGAAGGGGGAGAAAAGGGGAGTGGCCTGACCGGGGCAGCCGCGACCGCCGGGTTGGAAGATGGGATGACGGTTTGCTTCGGTACTCGGGTTCTGGTCAGCACCAGCCAATTGATGCCGAGCCCAGCCGTCGGCCCCAATGGTAAGACGCCGGCGGCGGATGTCAAGGGGGCGCCCCTTTTGGGCGTGTTCCCGTTCAGCGGTCGCGCAGGGAGGCGATGAAGATCGTGCCGAACCCTGCGGCCAGCATCAGGTGGAAGACAAAAAAGGCGTACTGATCCAGGGCGACAGCCAGCGCCAGGCAGAGGCTGAAGACCAGAGCCAGCACGCCCTCCATGATCAGGCCGTTGCTGATCGGATTCTTCTGCCGGCCGCCATCCGCAGCGGTTCGCTTGCGGCCGACAATGTTGTACTTCGGCGTGCGCACAAACGAGGACTTGATGCCCAGGTAGCCCTCGATCACCGCCACCGAATTGTGGAAACTGAGCCCCATGGACATGGTCAGCAGCAGGGGGAAATAGACGATCAGGGCCAGCACCTGCCGGATCGAAAGCGGTCGGGGCAGGAGGTGGAGATTGGCGTGGAAGTAGACCACGGTCACCCCGACCAGGCCGAACAGCGACAGGCCGAGGAAACGCAAATTGATGTGGAGGTCGTCGAGAAAGGGCAGCAGGAAGACGCTGGTCAGGGCGAGCATCAGCACGGCGACAAAGATCGAACTGTTGCCCAGGTGGGCCAGGGCGTGCAGCTTGGTGTTGGCAGCGAGCCTGCTTTTGGCGATCCTCGGCGCCAGCCGCCGGGCGTTTTCAGCGCCGCCCTTCATCCAGCGGAACTGCTGCGACTTGATGCCGTTCATCTCCACCGGCAGCTCGGCCGGGGCTTCGATGTCCTCGAGGTAGACGATTTCCCAGTGCTTGAGCTGAGCGCGGAAGCTCAGGTCCAGATCCTCGGTCAGGGTATCGGCCTGCCAGCCGCCGGCTTCGTCGATGGCCTGTTTGCGCCATATGCCGGCGGTGCCGTTGAATTGGAGGAAATGGCCGCCAGCCTTGCGCCCCATCTGTTCGATGGTGAAGTGGACATTGAGCTGCAGGGCCTGGAGCTTGGTGAACAGCGAGTAGTCGTCGTTGAGGTGGGACCACCGGGTCTGGACCACGCCCACCCGCCCGTCCTGGAACCAGGGCACGGTGTTGCGGAGAAAATTGGGGTCAGGCAGGAAATCGGCGTCAAAGATGGCGATGAATTCGCCCCGTGCCTGCC
>CAZFPV010000221.1:0-4297 GCA_964521155.1 uncultured Desulfobulbus sp.
TCTATGGCAACCCCGAAGAGCGGGACATGGACCTGGGCCAGTTCGTGATCATGTTCCGGGCAGTGTTCGAAGAGGGGTTTTTTCGCCCGACCGGGGCCATCAGCGAGTTTCTCGACCTGCTGGTCAAGCAGTACCGGGATTTTGGCGGCGAGTTGCGCCATCGCAGCCCCGTGGACGAGATCCTGGTGGAGGGCGGCCGCGCCCGGGGCGTGCGCCTGGCCGACGCTTCCGAGATCGAGGCCGAGGCGGTGCTGTCCACGGCCGGCATCCCCGAGACCATGCGGCTCTCGGGCTGGCAGGGTGATTGCGCCGAATACACCGGGCGGATGAGTTTTCTTGAGACCGTTTCCTTTGTCGATCGCGCCCAGGCAGGTGTGCTCCAGGACAACCGGACCATTGTTTTTTACAATAATCGCCCGGCATTCTGCTACCAACGGCCGGACAACCTGCTCGACACCTCCTGGGGGGTGATCTGTTTCCCCGATCACTTTGCCGGTCTGCCGCCGGCGGACCCGCTGCAGATCCGGGTGACCAACGCCGCCTGTTACCCGCTGTGGCGGGCGCTCACGCCCGAGGCCTACCGCCAGGCCAAGGCCGAGGGGACCGCGGCCGCGGTGGCCGCTAGCGAAGCCATCGTGGGCTCGTACCGGCAGGCCATCGCCATGCAGGACAGCTTCACGCCCTTGACCATCGAGCGTTACACCCGCAAGGCCGAAGGCGCGGTCTACGGCAGCCCGGTCAAGCTCCGCGACGGGGTCACGCCCTGGGCCAACCTGTTCATCGCCGGCACGGACCAGGGGTATCTCGGCATTGTCGGCGCCATGCTGAGCGGCATCACCGTGGTCAATCACCATCTCCTGCACTGATTGGAAACCATGCAATACACCCCAGAGGACAAGCTGCGATCCAGATATGACGTGGTGGTGGTCGGTTCCGGCCTGGGCGGCCTGACCTGCGCCAACCGTCTGGCCGCGGCCGGCCACACGGTGCTGCTGCTCGAGCACCACACCCAGCTGGGCGGGCTTGCCACCTGGTTCAAGCGCGGCGGCCATATCTTCGACGTCAGCCTGCACGGCTTTCCCTACGGCATGGTCAAGACCTGCAAGAAGTACTGGGGCCGGGCCATCCGCGACGCCATTGTCCCCCTGCCCCACATCGTGTTCGACAATCCCCAATTTTCCCTGACCACCTCCTTCAGCAAGGACGATTTCATCCGCATCCTCCAGGAGCGCTTCGGCATCGAGGGAGCGGTGGTGCGCGAGTTCTTTACCACGGTCGGGGCGATGAACTTTTACGACGACCAGAGCATGACCACCAGGCAGCTGTTCGATCGTTTCTTCCCCGGTCGAACCGACGTCCACCGGCTACTGATGGAGCCCATCACCTACGCCAACGGCTCGACCCTGGATGAGCCGGCCATCACCTACGGCATAGTCTTCTCCAACTTCATGAACCGGGGCGTGTTCACCTTTGCCGGCGGTACTGACCGGCTGATCGGCATGATGGCCGATGAACTGCAGAAGAACGGTGTCCACATCCGCACCGGCGAACGGGTGGAACGGATCCTGGTCGAACGGGGGGCAACCCGCGGGGTGCTGGCAGGCGGCCGCGAGATCGCGGCTCGGGCGGTGATCGCCAACGCCGGTATCACCAACACCATTGATGAGTTGGTGGGGCCGGAACATTTTGCACCCGAATTCCTCGGTCGATTCGGCAAGGTCCAGGTCAACAACTCCAGTTGCCAGGTCTATTTCGGCATCCGCCGCGGCGAGACCATCGCCGATATCGGCGACCTGTTGTTCACTTCGACCGCAACGGAGTTCTCCTCCGAAGAGATGCGGCGGATGGACACCAAGAGCCGCACCTTTTCCGTTTACTACCCCAAGACCCGGCCGGAGGCGCCGCCGGACCACACCATCGTCGCCTCCATGAACGCCAATTACGAGGACTGGGCCGGGCTTGCGCCGGAGGCCTACGCCGAGGCCAAGGCAGCGATGGTCGAGCGCTGCTTCGCAGACCTCGAACGGTACGTACCCGGGGTGCGCGCCAAGGTGGACACCATCGAGTCGGCCACGCCCAAGACCTTCCACCGCTACACCCTGCATACCCGGGGCGCCTCGTTTGGCACCAAGTTCGAGGGGCTCGACATTTCCCGTTCCCTGCACAAGGAGATCGACGGCCTATTCCACGTTGGCTCGGTGGGCATCATCATGAGTGGTTGGCTCGGCGCGATCAACTACGGCGTGATTGTTGCCAATGATGTGGATGGGTTTTTGAGGGGTTAGATTGATTTACTAAGCCATTGGGATTTTTTTGTAATTCAAGATCCTAGGAGGATGTATGCGCAGGTGGTTCAACGAGGTGACCGAGAACGCAACTATAGGCAACAAATCGGCTGTACGTGCTTTACAGGCTTGGCAATATCTGATTGCGAAGGCTGTGAATCGCCAGATTGTTCAATATGAAGAACTGCGAATTCTTATGGAATATCCGACTTGCAATCCACTGACCCCAGCCCTTGGTTGCATCATGGTTTATTGCGAACAAAATGATTTGCCACCTTTAACCCTTATAGTGGTTAACAAGTCTGGTGTCCCTGGTGAAGGGTTCACCGCTGAGCAAATTGAAGATTATCACCAGCGAAGGGAAGATGTTTTTAATTTTCCTTGGTTTGAGCTTATGCCGCCAACAGTTGATGAACTAAAAGCTGCGCGAAAGAACAGCTGAGATGAGTTCAGGACTTTTTTAGCGCTATCAGGGCATACTGAGATCAACGGAAAGAGAAAAAGCAATGCCAGAATTTGAAGGCAAAATAGCCGTGGTCACCGGGGCGACCCGGGGCATCGGTCGGTCGGTTGCCGAAGCGCTGCTCGCCCGCGGCGCCACTGTCATCGGCATCTACGGCGGCAACCGGCAGGCGGCCGAGGCCTTTGGCCGGGACTGCGCCCTGTATGGCGAGCGGCTGCGCCTGCATCAGTTGGACGTCAGCGACTTCCAGGCGGCGACAGAGCTGTTCGGGCAGATCGAGGCCGAGTTCGACACCCTCGATATCCTGGTGAACAACGCCGGCATCCGCCGGGACGCGGTGCTGGCAATGATGCGGGAGGAGGACTGGCGGCGGGTGCTGGAGGTCAATCTCACCGGCGGATTTGTCATGAGCCGCTGCGCCCTGCCGCTGATGCTCAAGCAGAAATACGGCCGGATCGTGTTCATCACCTCGCCCATGGGCCACCTCGGCTTTGCCGGCCAGAGCAACTACGCCGCCTCCAAGGCCGGCCAGGTCGGCCTGATGAAGTCGCTCTCCAAGGAGGTGGCCAAGCGACGGATCACGGTCAATTGCGTCTCGCCCGGCTTCATTGCCACCGATTTCCTTGGCGATCTGCTCGAGGCGCAGGTGAAGGAGTATAAAAAAATGGTGCCCGCGGGCCGGTTCGGCGACCCGGCCGAGGTGGCCGAGGCGGTGCTGTTCCTGCTGGGCGAACGGGCCGCCTACATCAACGGCGCGGTGCTGGAAGTCACCGGCGGACTGTAATCATGGACACCCCGGTCGATCCTTTCATTCTTGAGCGCATCCCGCACCGACCGCCCTTTCTCTGGCTGGACCGGGTGCTGGAGATCGGCGAGACCGCCATCCGTGCGGAGAAGACTGTGCCTTCGGATCTGGATATTTTCCGCGGCCACTATCCCGAGTACCCCCTGATGCCGGGTGTGCTGCTCTGCGAGGCGGTGTTCCAGGCCGGAGCCCTGTTGATCGGCAACCTGCTCGGGCGGGAGGTCAAGGCCAAAAGCGGCGAGCCGGTCTCGGTGCCGGTGTTGACCCGGATTCTCGGCGCCAAGTTCAAGCGCGAGGTGCGGCCGGGCGATCTGCTTGAGATCAGGGCCTCGCTGGTCGAACGGCTAGGGCCGGCCTGGCTCATGAAGGGCAGTGTCCGCGTCGGCGGCAAGGTTGCGGTCCAGGTGGAGTTCGCCTGCGCCCGCAAGGAGGCGTAAGTGGATTTTCTCGGGCTTGCCGGCCGCAGGATTATCGTCTTCGGGCTGGCCAACAAGAAGTCGGTGGCCTGCGCCATTGGCCGGGTGCTGGTCGAGGCCGGGGCCACGGTGATCCATGTGGTGCGCAGCGAGCAGCGGGCCGAGACCGCGGCCCGGCTCTTTCCCGCAAGCCCGGTCTTCTGCTGCGACGTCGAGGAGGAAGCCAATATCATCCGGGTGCGAGACGAGATCGCGGTCCAGGTGGACGGACCCATCGACGGAATTGTCCATTCGATCGCCTTTGCTAACTATTCCGAAGGGATGCAGC
>CAZFPV010000222.1:0-1708 GCA_964521155.1 uncultured Desulfobulbus sp.
GCATCCGCGCCCGCTGCGATCGCGCCCGGGTCCCGGACCTGATTCGCAAGGGAGCGGCCACCTGTCTGGAGCGGGGCAACAATGTCGGCATCCCCAAGGACGACTTTGTCGGCCTGATGGGCGAGTTGGGCGAAGAACTGGCCGCGGACGGTTGTCCTGGTTTCGTCACCCCCATCGACATCCGGGGCGCGAGGCTGCTGGTGACCGTCAATTCCAAGGAACCCTTTGTCGAGCCCGAGCACCTTTTCTGGTGGTGGCGGATTTTCCACGCCGCCGGCGAATCCTGGACCATCTCCTCGGAAAACTGGGAGGGCGTCAACTGGGGCCTCTATGCCGGCGACTACAGCGCCATGCGCACCATCGTCAAGCGGATCATCGACAATATCGAACGCCTCAACTGCCAGGCCCTGCTGCTGCCCGAGTGCGGCCACGCCTACTATGCCACCCGCTACGCCCTGGAGCGCTGGTTCCCCGAGTCGCTGCAGCAGTTCAGGATCTACACCATTTTCGATCTGTTGCTGGAGTACCTCAACCAGGGGCGCATCGTCCTTGATCCCACGGTGCACACTAAGCTGGCCACCTTCCACGATCCCTGCAATTACGGGCGCAAGTCGCTGGCCACCTTTGGCCAGGCTTTTTTCGAGGAGGGGCGCACCCTGACCCGGGCCTGCTGCCGCAAATACGTCGATCTGACCCCAGACCGCGAGGAAAATTACTGCTGCGGCGCCGGCGGCGGCGCCTGGACCCACGCCTTTGCCGCCGAACGGGTCTTCCATGGTCGAGCCAAGGCACGTCAGATCAGCGAATCCGGGGCCAAGCTGGTGGTCACGGCCTGTCACAACTGCCGCGACCAGATCGGCAAGTCATTGAACCGTGAGTTCAACCTCCATGTCGAGGTCCGGTATCTGTGGGAACTGGTTGCCAGATCGCTGGCGCCGGCCGGGAGGGAAGAGCCGTGACGACCCGGCGGCAAAATACTGGCGGACGGCCGTCCGGGACCAGGCCGGCGGTTGGATGGCGGGCTCTGTTTGCACGCATCAAGGGAGACAGCGGATGGCCACGGAAACGATGACCGGGGCGGTGATGGTGATTGGCGGCGGCATCTCGGGCATGCAGGCCGCCCTGGATCTGGCCGATTCGGGCTATTATGTCTACCTGGTGGAGAAGACCGGCGCCATCGGCGGCGCCATGCCCCAGTACAACAAGGTCTTCCCCACCAACGACTGCGCCATGTGCATCATCGCGCCCAAGTTGGTGGAGTGCGGCCGGCACCCCAACATCCGCATCATGACCCTGACCAGCGTGCTCGACATCAACGGCCGGGCCGGGGCCTACACGGTGCGAGTCAAGGAGCATCCCCGTTACGTCGACCCCGCCCGTTGCATTGCCTGCGGCCAATGCAGCGCCCGCTGCCCCAAGAGCGTCGATGACGCCTTCAACCCGCACATCGGTAAACGCAAGGCCATCTATATCAAGTATCCCCAGGCAGTGCCGCTCAAGTACCAGATTGATCCCGAGGCCTGCATCCGCCTCAACCAACCGGACAAATGCGGCATCTGCGCTGAGATCTGCCCGCCCGGGGCTATCCGCTTCGACGATGTCGAGCGGGAAAGCGCGATCGAGGTCGGCGCGGTGGTCATGGCGCTCGGCTTCCAGCCCTATGACCCCACCGGGGCCAGGGTCTGGGGCTTTGGCCGCTATCCCAACG
>CAZFPV010000222.1:1718-4293 GCA_964521155.1 uncultured Desulfobulbus sp.
CCAACGTCGTCACCTCGCTCCAGTTCGAGCGGTATCTGTCGCCAGGCGGCCCCACCGAAGGCAAGATCACCAGGCCGTCGGACGGCGCCCCGGTCAGGAGGATCGCCTTTCTCCAGTGCGTCGGCAGTCGCGACAAGAACCGCTGCAACAACGAGTACTGCTCCTCGGTCTGCTGCATGTACGCCATCAAGGAGGCGATGTCGGTCAAGGAGAGCAATCCGGAACTGGAAGTGTCCATCTTCTTCATGGACATGCGCACCCACGGCAAGGAGTTTGATCGCTATTACGAGCGGGCCAGGGGCGAGCATGGCATCCGCTTCGTGCGATCGCGCATCCACGCGGTCGAGCCCCAGGGCGACAAGGGTGACCTGCGCCTCCACTACATCAGCACCCAGGGCAGGCAGGTCGAGGAGATCTTCGATTTGGTGGTGCTGTCGGTTGGGCTGGAGACCCCCGATGCCATGGTCCGGCTGGCCGAACGGATCGGCATCCATATGACCCCGGACCGGTTCGCCTCGATCTCGGCCTTCATGCCGGTGCAAACCTCCAAGAAGGGGGTCTTCACCTGCGGCGCCTTCAACGGGCCCCGGGACATCCCCCAGTCGGTGATCGGCGGCTCGGCGGCGGCGGCCAGCGCCTCGGCCCTGCTGGCCCCGGTTCGCCACACCAGGACGGTAAAGGTCGCGCCCCAGGCCGAACTGGACGTGCGCCTGCAGGAACCGCGCATCGGCGTCTTTGTCTGTCACTGCGGCACCAACATCGCCGGCGTGGTCGATGTCGAGGAGGTGGCCGCCTACGCCGCCACCCTGCCGCAGGTGGTGCATGTGGAGCGCAACCTGTTCACCTGCGCCCAGGATACCCAGGACAAGATCGTGCAGCAAATCCGCGAGCGCGGGCTCAACCGCATCGTCATCGCCGCCTGCACCCCCCGAACCCATGAGCCGCTGTTCCGCAAGACCCTCAAGGCCGCCGGGATCAACGAATACCTGATCGAGATGGCCAATATCCGCAACCAGAACGCCTGGGTGCACAGCCATGACCCGGAGGCCGCCACCGACAAGGCCAAGGATCTGATCCGCATGGCGGTGGCCAAGGTCACACCCCAGACCGCGCTCAAGCCGATGCGTATCCCGATCCGCCAGTCAGTGCTGGTGATCGGCGGCGGCGTCGCCGGCATGACCGCGGCGTTGAACCTGGCCGAACAGGGGTTCCGGATCCATCTGGTGGAGAAATCGTCCCAGCTGGGCGGCAATGCCCTCCATCTCTTCCAGACCTGGAATGGCGAACAGGTGCCGCCGTACCTCAAGGCGCTCAAGGAGCAGGTCGCGGCCCACGCCAACATCGAGGTCTCCTATAACGCCGCGGTCACCGCCGTCTCCGGTCATGTCGGCAACTTCGTCTCCTCTCTCCGGATCGGCCCGAACCGCAAACGGACCGTCGAGCATGGCGCGGCCATCATAACCACTGGGGCCAAGCGCTACATCCCCGAGGAGTTCGAGTACGGCAAGATCCCTAAGGTGGTGGCCTCCATTGAATTCGACAAACTTCACATGCACAACGAGACCCGGGTGGCCGGCGGCAAGTCGTTTGTCTTCATCCAGTGCGTTGGCTCGCGCAACCGCGAGCGCCCCTATTGCTCCAAATCCTGCTGTACCCACTCCATCCAGAGCGCCATCAAACTCAAGAAGGAGGCCCCGGCCCGACGGATCTACATCCTCTACCGTGAAATCCGCACCTATGGTCAGCGCGAGCGGATCTACAATCAGGCCCGGGAGATGGGGATTATCTTCATCAACTACGAGCAGCATGGCCCGCCGACGCTGAGGCGCGACGGCGACGGCGTCCTCGTCGGCGTCTGGGACCATGTTCTCCACCGGCCGCTGGAGATCCGGGCCGATATGGTGATCCTGGCCGCGGCCACCCTGGCCAACCCGGACGCGCTCGATCTGGCCAACCTGTTTAAGCTGCCGCTCACTGCCGACGGCTTCTACCAGGAGGCGCACGCCAAGCTGCGGCCGGTGGAGTTCCATGTCGACGGCGTCTTTGTCGCCGGCCTGGCCCACTATCCCAAGCCCCTGGAGGAGTCGATCTCCCAGGCGCTCGCGGCCGCCGCCAAGGCAGGCAGACTCCTGGCCCGCAAGGAGATCGCCCTGGAGGCCAACACCGCCATGGTCGATTCGAACTGCTGCGACGGCTGCGGCCTGTGTATCGACGTCTGTCCCTACCGGGCGATCAAGCTGGTCGAGTACCGCGGCGAGGAGGGGCAGCCGCTGAAGACGGTGACCATCGACCAGGTGCTGTGCAAGGGCTGCGGCATCTGCCAGGGCGCCTGTCCCAAGCGCGGGGTGGTCATCGCCGGTTTCACCTACGCCCAGATCGAGGCCCAGGTCGCCGCCGCCCTCGACGAGGCGCCGGCTACGGAGGAGGCTCCATGAGCACGGAGTTGCGGATCATCGCCTTCTGCTGCAGCTGGTGTTCCTATGCCGCCGCCGACCTGGCGGGCATCTCCCGACTGCAGTACCCGGGCTCGATTCGCATCATCCGGGTGATGTGCTCGGGCATGGTCCACCCGGAC
>CAZFPV010000223.1:0-4288 GCA_964521155.1 uncultured Desulfobulbus sp.
TTTTAAATTTTATGACCTCGTTCTCGGAGGCGGCCTCGACCACGAAGTCGGCGGCAGCCATGTCAGCCAAGCTGGTGCTGGGCTTGATCCGGGCAATTATCGCGTCCTTCTCGGGCGCAGCCAGCTTGCCCTTGTCCACGTTGCGCTGCAGGTTTTTGGCGATGCCGGCCAGGCCGCGGTCGACAAATTCCTGCTTGATGTCGTTCATGATGACCAAAAGGCCGCTGGCTGCCGCCACCTGGGCGATGCCGCTGCCCATCTGACCCGAGCCGATGACGCCGAATGTCTTCACTTCCATGAATCTGCTCCTCTGGCTGATGCCGTGAGAGCCGGCCGGATGGCCAGCCCCAGCGACTATTGTCTGTTGCCGATCACCATGGCCATGCCCATGCCGCCGCCGATGCACATGCTGATCAGGCCGGTGGCCTGCCCGGTGCGCTGCATCTGATACATGGCGGTCACCATCTGGCGGGCGCCGGTGCAGCCGATGGGGTGGCCCATGGAGATGCCGCTGCCCAGCTGGTTGGGCTTCTCAACGTCGATACCCAGTTCAAGCATACAGCCTATGGCCTGGGCGGCAAAGGCCTCGTTCAGTTCGATGACCTCGATATCCTTGATGGTTTTCTTGGTCCTGGCCAGGGCCTTCTGAATGGCCGGGACCGGACCCAGGCCCATGTAGGCAGGGTCCAGGCCGCCCGAGGCGAAACTCTCGATGTGCACCAGCGGCTTGAGGCCCATCTGCTTGGCCTTGTCCGCACTCATCATCAGGACCGAGGCCGCGCCGTCGTTAATGCCCGAGGCGTTGCCAGCGGTGACGGTGCCATCCTTGGCAAAGGCGGGCCTGAGCTTGGCCAGTTTTTCCAGCGAGGTGTCCATGGGCCGTTCGTCCTGGGAAAAGACAAACTCCTTCTTGCCTTCGCGCACTGTCACCGGCACGATCTCGCCAGCGAATGCGCCATCGCGGATACCCTGGCAGGCACGGGTGTGGCTGAGCAGGGCCAGCCGATCCTGATCCTCGCGGCTGATGTTGTACATTCGGGCGATGTTTTCGGCGGTCACGCCCATGTGATAGCCATAGAATATCTCATAGAGGCCGTCGAAGACCATCAGGTCCTGGACCTCGCCGATGCCGGTCAGTTCCATGCGGTAGCCCCACCGGGCCTTGGGCAGGGCCATGGGCACCATGCTCATGTTTTCCTGGCCGCCGGCCAGCACCACTTCGGCCTGGCCGCTCATGATTGCCTGGGCGCCCAGGGCGATGGCCTTGAGACCTGAGCCGCAGACCTTATTGATGGTGAAGGCGGGAGTTTCCTTGGAGATGCCGGCGCGGACCATGGCCTGCCTGGCCGGGTTTTGGCCAAGCCCCGCCTGGAGGACGTTGCCCATGATCACCTCGTCGATGGCGATGCCTGTGGCCGCCGCATCCCAGGGCTGCCGCTGCTCCAGTTCGATCAGTCCCTGATCCTTGAGCTTGGCCGGTGCAACCATCTGCACCGCTGGACCTAGTTCGGGCCGCAGTCCGGCCTTTCGCAGGGTTTCGCGGAGGACCGTCGCCCCCAGGTCGATCGCCGAGGTATTCTTTAGGCTGCCGCCAAAAGTACCAACTGCGGTACGGCATCCGCTGACAATGACGACTTCGTTCATAGGGTTCCTGCTCCTGTGTTGCGGTTCGTGGCCTTCAGCTGTTCAGGCCGCCGGTGAACGTCGGTTTGCGCTTCTCGAGGAAGGCGGAGGTGCCTTCCTTGGCATCCGGGTTGGCCAGACAGAGGGCAAAGGCATCGCGCTCGAGACCCAGGCCGGTGGCCAGATCGGCATTGAGGCCCTGATTGACGGTCTGCTTGGCTGCCCGGAGCGAGGCCTTGCCCTTGGCGGCGATCAGCCGGGCGGTGTCCATGGCTGCGGCTAGCAATGCGTCCGGGGCGAATATCTTGTTGACCAGGCCGATCTCCCGGGCCTCGGCCGCGGTCAGATGCTTGCCGGTAAAGATCATCTCTTTGGCCCGATTGGCGCCGATCAGACGCGGCAGGCGCTGGGTGCCGCCGAAACCGGGGATAATCCCGAGATTGATCTCGGGCAGGCCGAAGATGGCCTTTTCCGAGGCGTAAATGAAATCGCAGGCCAGGGCCATCTCGCAGCCGCCGCCCAGAGCAAAGCCGTTGACCGCGGCGATGACCGGGATGCTCAAGGCCTGCAGGGCGCTGATAGCGGCCTGGCCGGCCTGGGCAAAGGCCTTGGCGCCCAGCGGCGAAAGAGTGGTAATTTCAGAGATGTCGGCGCCAGCGATGAAGGATTTCTCGCCTGCTCCGGTCAGGATCAGAACCCGGATGGATTCGTCCTTGGCAATGGCGTCGATGGCGTGGGAAAACTCAGCCAGGAGAACGGTGCTGAGGGCGTTGAGGGCCTTGGGGCGATTGAAGGTCAGCGTGGCAAGGCCATCGCTCACGCTCAGTTCAATGGATGTGTACATCACCGTTTCCTCCTTGTTCCTGAAAAGTGGACCTGCTTTCGGGACTGGACGACATGTCTAAAAAAAATGGGCCAAGGATGCGCGCGCAAGGCGCCAACCCTTACCCATCTCTCATGCTAGATCTACAAACGGTGGAACTCTTCACCGACTAGGCTGCGGCCGATCGGGCAATACGGCGCGAGAAAAAGTCGCAAAGCGGAATTTTATCTATTGCAAAAGTGTCGGGCTGTCAAACGTTTTTTGGCTGACGGTCCGGGCCGGAAAAGCCTCAATGCTGCAGGAATGCAAAAGAGGCGAAGCGATGGGAAGGGCTGTGCAGCAACCAGGGTGCGCTCTGCGGCCGCGATCCCCGCATCGGCTCGACCCCGGCTCAGTGTTTGAAAATAAAGGTCACGGCTTGCCGCCATTGTGCCTGCGGATGATCTCCTTGGCCGAGATCAGGGCTGTGGCCGCGGCGGAGACGATGTTGCCGGCCACGCCCGGTCCATCGCCAGCGACGAACAGGCCGGCAATGGCGGTTTCCAGATTCGGTCCAGTCTCCACCTGGGTGGCGAAGAACTTGATCTCCGGGGCGTAGAGGAGGGTTTCGTCGTTGGCCACGCCCGGCACCACCTGGTTGAGCTGTTCCAGCCCATCGATCAGGTTGGTGAGGATTCGCTCCGGCAGGGCCATGGCGATATCGCCGCAGACCACATTTTTCAGGGTTGGCTCGATATAGCTGTTGCGGATCCGGTTCCAGGTGGAACGCCGGCCGCGCCGGAGATCGCCGTATCGCTGCAGAATCGGCTTGCCGCCGCCGATCAGGGTGGCCAGTTTGCCGATGGACTCGCCGTAGGCCTGGTTGTCCTCGACCGGGTCGGTAAGCACCACCTTGGAGAGGAAGGCGAAGTTGGTGTTGGTCGATTTGCGGTCCATGAGGGCATGGCCGTTGACGCAGACAAAGTCCTGATAGTTCTCCAGCGCCACGTAGCCGCCGAAATTGGTGCAGAAGGTGCGGGTCTGGTCGTCGTACTTGGTGGTGCGAATGAAAAAGGTCGGGTCGTAGATGATTCCACAGAGATCCTGCATGATCTCATTGTGTACCTCGACCCGCACCCCGACCTCGATGCCGCGTTGCGATACGGCTATGCCATTGCGAACGGCGATGCCCGCGACCCACTCAGCCCCGACCCGGCCCGGGGCGAGGATGACGCAGGGCGCGGCATATTCGGCCCGGTCCGTGATCACCCCGCTGACCGTGCCGCCTGTCACCGCGATATCCTTGACCGTCTCGGAGTGGTGGAAAATCACGCCCCGATCCTCGATGTGTTTGGCCATGGCAGCGATGTGACCGGGCAGGTTATCGCTGCCCAGGTGCTTTTGCCGGATGAGCAGCAGGTCGATGCCGTGCTTGCGCGCCTCCTTGCGGATGATGCGGGCGGCGTCCATATCGGTGGGGAAGACTTGGCCGTCCATACCGAAATGGTTGAAGACAGCCTCGGTCTCCTCGATCAGCTGGCAGGCTGCCTCGGTATCGAGGAATTGGGTCAGGTCGGTCTTGCCCAGTTTGTGAATGAAGTTGAGCTTGCCATCGGAAAAGAGGCCGGCGCCGCCGATGCCGCAGAGGATGTTGCAGGGGCGGCAGTGGATGCAGCCCGCTTCGCCGATGGGGCACTTGCGCTTGAGCGGCGGCTTGCCTTTCTCGATCAGAAGGACGCGCAGGGACGAGTGCTCGCTCAGATGATGGGCGGCGAACAGTCCGGCCGGACCGCCGCCGACAATGATAACGTCAAAGTTGTGGGAGGGGGGCGTCTTGGCCATGGATGTATGTCGGTCGAGGGT
>CAZFPV010000224.1:0-4277 GCA_964521155.1 uncultured Desulfobulbus sp.
GATATTCCAGGGCGATCATGAGCATCCTCCGCACCGGCTCGGCCGCACCCCAGAGCAGCTGATCGCCGACGGAAAAGGCGCTGAGGTATTCGGGTCCGAGGTTCATCTTGCGCAGCCGGCCCACAGGGATGTCCAGGGTGCCGGTTACCCGGGCCGGGGTCAGTTCCCGCAAGGTCTGTTCCTTCGTGTTTTCGACCAGGTAGACCCACTGGTTGTGACCGGCGATGGCTGCTTCGATCTCGGCCAGAGGCACGTCCCTGTTCAGTTTGATGGTAAAGGCCTGGCTGTGGCAGCGCATGGCGCTGATACGGACGCAGCAGCCGTCGATGGGAATCAGGTCGCCCCTATTGCCCAGAATTTTGTTGGTCTCGGTGACGCCCTTCCACTCTTCCCGGGTCTGGCCGTTGTCCATGGCCGAGTCGATCCAGGGGATGAGGCTGCCGGCCAGCGGAGCACCGAAATTGGTGATGGGAAAGGCCGGGTTGCGCAGGGTCTCGACCACGTTGCGGTCAAGATCAAGAATGGCCGAGGCCGGGTTGTCGAGCAGGTTTTCGGCGTTCTCGCCAACCAGCCGCATCTGATTGACCAGCTCACGCATGTTTTTCGCGCCGGCGCCTGAGGCGGCCTGGTAGGTCTGGCTGGTGATCCACTCCACCCAGCCGCGGGCAAAGAGTCCGCCCAGGGCCATCAACATCAGCGAAACCGTGCAGTTGCCACCGATGTATTTCTTGATGCCCCGCGCCAGGGCCGCGTCGATCACGGCACGATTGACCGGGTCGAGCACGATCACCGCGTCTTCGTCCATGCGCAGCTTGGAGGCGGCATCGATCCAGTAGCCCTGCCAGCCCGTGGCCATCAGCTGCGGGTAGACCTCACCGGTATAGCTGCCGCCCTGGCAGCTGACGATGATGTCCATTTCCGCGAGCAGCTTGACGTTGCGGCCGTCCAGCAGTTCGTGCACCGTGCCGTTGACCTCCGGTCCGGCCTGTCCTGCCTGGGAGGTGGAAAAAAACCGGGGCTCATACCCCTGAAAGTCGCCTTCCTGCCGCATTCGCTCCATGAGCACGGAACCGACCATGCCGCGCCAGCCAACTATACCTACCTTTTTCATGTCGTTCCTTCCGCTGTTGATCAGAATGCTGTGTTGTGGAGATTATTGCAGACGAAAATAGCTTCTCAATTCTTCGGCGATCACCGGGGCCACGGAGTAAACTCGCAGCAGCGCATCGGTTTCCCGTCCGGGATAGGTGTCGGCGCCGATGAGGCAGGTGATGCCCTTGTCGATGAACCGCTCGCGGGCGTTGCCGGCCAGCACCAGATGGGTGGCCATGACCATCACCCCCACGGCCCCGGCCTGGTAACAGCGGTCCACGGTCTGGAGCATGGAGCCGCCGGTGCGGATCATGTCGTCGCAGATGATGGCGGTCCGGCCCCGCACCGCCCCGGACAGCTGGCCGACGATGGTCTGGTCGACGTCGTACCGGTCCTTGTTGGCAGCGGTATGCGGGCAGTCGAGCAGCCCGGCCAGCCGCGCCACCCGCTTGGAGAAGCCATAATCAGGCGACACCAGGACAATATTGTCAAGCCGCATCTGCCGGATATACTCCGCCGCCACCCGTTCGGTCCAGAGATGGCGGGTACGCACCTCTCCGGTATGAGCGTGCATCACCGATTCCGAGTGGAGATCGACAAAGGCAACGTAGTCCGGCCGGGCGCGGAAAATTTGCCGGGTGCGGGTGATGCCCTTGGGGATCTCGCCCGACTCGGGCTTGGCCCGCTCCATGGTCGAATAGCCCAGATAGGGAATGACCACGTTGACCGAGAGCGCGTTCCAGTATCGAGCCCCGGCCACCAGGTCGATCAGTTCCTGGTGGGCGGCGTCGTCCGGGGTGCTGGCGATGATCACCAGGTCGCAGCCGGCAATGTCGCGGGGAAAGGCGTGGTAGATCTCGCCGTCGGCAAAGGTGCGGGTGATCATCTCGGTCACCGGGATGTCCAGTTCCCGGGCCACCTCGGCTGCCAGGTGGGCCGCGGCCCGATTGGCGATGAGGATGATGTTCTTCCGGCGCGGCATGCCTCTTCCCTCCCCTGTCTAGGCGGCCAGGACCTCAGCGGCGACGGCGTCGCCCATGGCCGTGGTGGACACCGACGTCACGCCCGGGGTGGCGATGTCGCGGGTCATGATCTTCTTGTCCAGGATGGCCGCGACCGCCGACTCGATGGCGCCGGCGGCCTGATCCTGGCCCAGGCTGTACTTGAGCATCATGGCCGCCGACAGGATCTGGGCGATGGGGTTGGCGATGCCTTGACCTGCAATGTCAGGCGCCGAGCCGCCGGCCGGCTCGAACAGGCCGAAGCGGGAGCTGTTGAGGCTGGCCGAGGCCAGCATACCCATGGAACCGGTGAGCATCGCCGCTTCATCCGAGATGATGTCGCCGAACATGTTGCCGCAGAGCATGACGTCGAACTGGTGCGGGTCGCGCACCAGCTGCATGGTGGCGTTGTCGATGTAGATGTGGTTCAGGGTCACGTCCGGGAACTCTTTGGCTACCTCCTTGACCACCTCGCGCCAGAACACCATGCAGGTCAGGACGTTGGCCTTGTCCACCGAGGTGACCAGGCGACGGCGGAGGCGAGCGGCCTCAAACGCCATCCGCGCTATGCGCTCGATCTCGGAGCGCTTGTAGATCTTGGTGTCCCAGGCGCGCTCATCTGGTCCGCTGCCCTCGCGACCCTTGGGCTGGCCGAAGTAGATGCCCGAGGTCAGCTCGCGCACCACCAGCACATCGAAGCCGTCGCCGACGATATCCGGCCGCAGCGGGCAGGCCGCGGCCAGGGCCTTGAACACCTTGGCCGGCCGCAGGTTGCAGAACAGGTCGAAATGCTTGCGCAGGGGCAGGAGCGCCGCCCGTTCGGGCTGGCGTTCCGGCGGCAGACTCTCCCACTTGGGACCGCCCACCGAACCAAAGAGAATGGCCTCGCTCGCCTCACAGACCGCAAGCGTGGAAGCGGGCAGGGCCTCGCCATGGTTGTCGATGGCCACGCCGCCGACATCGGCGCGGGTATACGCCAGGGAAAAGCCGAACCGCCGCTGGGCCGCGTCCAGCACCTTGACGGCCTCGGCCATCACTTCCGGGCCGATGCCATCGCCGGCCAGAACCGCAATCTTGTGCGCCATGGAAATCCTCATCAAAAGACGGAATCTGTCCGTCCAAGGGTTATTGAAGGGGTGAAGAAATGTGTTACTACCAGATCGGCCGCATTAATTCCAGAGAGAAGTATCAGGCCGGCCGCGCCACCGCAAGCAACCGGGGTGCGCCGGAAAACGGCAGGACGAGAGGCCTGGTTTCGACGATCCGCCAGGCCCCGGAGGGCAGGTGCTCGATTCCGGCCAGGGCCTCGGCCCGGGCGAGCATCAGGAGAACGCGGGTGTCAGCCGTTGCCAGCGGCCGGATCAGGGGCAGAAACTGGCTCGGCTCGGCCACGGCCCGGCTGGTGATGTGGGAAAACCGTCCCTGCCAGAGCCCGGCATGGGCTTCGATGCGGTCGGCAACCACCTCGACGTTGGTCAGCTTCAGGCTGCGGACGATGTAACCAAGGAAGCTGACCCGTTTCTGTCGCGGCTCGACCAGGGTGAACCGCGCAGTCGGCAGGACGCAGGCCAGGACCAGGCCGGGGAAACCGGCGCCGCTGCCGACGTCGAGCAGGTGCACGTTTGCATCCCCAAGCAGCGGCGCCAGAGTGAGCGAGTCGAGAAAATGGTTCTCGACCACCTGCGCCTCCGGGGTGTCGCGGGCAATCAGGTTGATGCGCCGGCTCCACCGCATCAGTTCGGCAAAATAGGCTATAAGCCGATCGACAGCCGCGCCATCCAGGTCGAGCCCCAGCCGGCTTGCGCCGGTTTCCAGCAGACGGCGGTTAGCGTCCACCGGTGCGGACCCAAACCGAGTTGGCATGGGCGGTCAGTCCTTCCAACTCGGCCAGCCGCCGGATATGCTCGCCGTCAGCCTCCAGGGCCTGGCGGGAGTAGGCGATGATCGAACTCTTCTTGAGAAAGGTCTCCACCCCGAGCGCCGAGGCGATCCGGGCCGTTCCCATGGTGGGCAGGACGTGGTTTGGCCCGGCGACATAATCGCCCGCAGCCTCCGGCGTCCAGGGACCGAGGAAAATAGCCCCGGCGTGACGAATGCGCGGCAGCCACTGCCAGGGGTCGGCCACCTGCAGTTCCAGGTGCTCGATGGCGATCTCGTTGGCCAGTTCGATGGCCGCCTCCAGAC
>CAZFPV010000225.1:0-4266 GCA_964521155.1 uncultured Desulfobulbus sp.
GCCTTGCTGTGGCAATTCGTTTTCTTGTCGTCACCCCGGCCAGGATGGCCGGGGTGACGACAAGAAAACGAATTGCCACAGCAAGGCGGAAGATATCCGGGAGGATGAACCAGTCGCAGATGGCGAACAGGTCATAGAGCACCAAGGCTACCCCGGCAAGGACGATGTACCGCCTGCGCCGGCCGGTGTGGACAAACAGCCGGTAGACCCGTTCGAGTTCGGGCGGAAACCGCAACCCCCGGAAGCCTGCCCGCAGGCTCTGCTGGAGGAGTGGTTCGAGTTTTTCCAACTCGGTGCGGCTGTCCGCGGTCTCTTCCTGCATGGACGACCCTCCGATGGGAACCGGATGTTTTGGTCAGTCTGAGAAGGTTTTCAGGGTTTTTCACCCTCGTGTTTCAGGAATTACCACCGAACTTGTTAAAGTCAATCGATTCGCGAAAAAAAGTGTCACCGATACTACTGAGGCCGGCCTGCGGTCACGCCATGACCCGACCCTTCCGGCGGGGATGGGTGCGCGTATTGGGCTCGCGATGGACGCGCTGCCGACCGCAGCCGAGGCGATCCCGGAACGGCTGCATCAGCAGGTGATATGCCTGCGCGGCGATGGCTGTTGAACCAGCCATCGCGCGGGGAGATGGGCGACTCTGGAACGGGTGCTTGGCTAGAATCCTTCGAGCACGATCTTGCCCCTTGAGCCGCCGCTTTCGAGCAGGGCGTGGGCGCGCCGCAGGTTGGCCGCGTCGATGCGGCCGAAGTGCTGGCCAAAGGTGGTCCGGATCAGGCCTGCATCCACCAGAGCCGCGACCTCGTCGAGAATGTGGTGCTGGGCGATCATGTCCGGGGTGCGGAAACGGGAACGGGTAAACATCAGTTCCCAGTGCAGGCTGATGCTTTTGGCCTTGAGTTTATTGACGTCAATCGGTCCGGGATCGTCGATCAGGCCGAAACGGCCTTGGGGCGCAAGGGCCTCGACAATCTCGGCAAAGTGGCTGTCCGTGGCGGTCAGGCTGACGAGGTGGGTGACCTGGGGAATGCCGATGTCGCGCAGGCCCTCGGTCAGGGGACGGTGGTGGTCGATGACCTGGTGAGCGCCCATGGCCAGCACCCAGTCGCGGGTCTCCGGCCGGGAGGCGGTACCAATGACGGTCAGGCCGGTCAGCCGCCGAGCCAGTTGGGTCATGATCGAACCGACGCCGCCGCCGGCGCCGACAATCAACAGCGATTGGCCGGTGTGGCGCAGGCCGGGAGCGATCCCCAGGCGGTCAAAGAGCATCTCCCAGGCGGTGATTGCGGTCAACGGCAGAGCCGCCGCCTGCGCGCTATCCAGACTGTGAGGCATGTGGCCGACCAACCGCTCGTCCACCGCGTGCAGTTCGGCGTTGGTCCCTGGCCGGGTGAGTTCGCCCGCGTACCAGACCCGGTCGCCGGGCTGAAACAGGCTCGTTTCCGCGCCGACCGCGCGCACCACGCCGGCGCAGTCCCAACCGAGCACCCGCCACTGTCCGGGCGGAGGCGTCTCGCGCATGCGCACCTTGGTGTCCACAGGGTTGACCGATACCGCCCGCACCTCGACCAGCAGGTCGCGCGGGCCGGGAATTGGCTCGGCAAGGGTGATATCCTGCAAGGATTGGGGGTTGTCGATGGCCAGGGACTGCTGGTAACCGATGGCTTTCATGGTGGTCCTCCGAAGATGGTCCTCATCCGCTGCGCATTCCTCGTGGGAGAGGTGGTGTTGATTGTTGCAGTGCGTGCCCAACAGTTTGCCGCCAGTTTTTGATGAACGCCGCGATGCGTGGGGCAGCCCGGCCGTCGCCATAGGGGTTGTGCGCCCTGGACATGCGCTCAAAGGCCTCCCGGTCCGTGAGCAGGATGGTGGCCTCGCGTACGATGGCGGCCGCGTCGGCGCCCACCAGTTTCACCGTGCCGGCGCTGACTGCCTCCGGCCGTTCGGTGATGTCGCGCATCACCAGCACCGGTTTGCCCAGCGAAGGCGCCTCTTCCTGCACGCCGCCCGAGTCGGTGATGATCAGGGTGGCGCGGTCCATGAGATAGACAAAGGGCAGATAGTCCTGGGGCTCGATCAGATGGATCAAGGTCGTCCCGCCCAGGATGCGCTGCACCGGTTCCTGCACATGGGGATTGAGGTGCACGGGATAGAGTATTTCCACTCCTGGCTGATTTTCAACCAGGGTTTTCAGGGCCGTGCAAATCTGCTCGAAACCGGCGCCAAAGTTTTCCCGGCGATGACCGGTCACCAGGATCAGCCGCCTTCGCGGATCGAGGAAGGTGAAGCGCTGGGCCATGCGCTCCTGCAGTCGCTCGTCCGTGCGCAATTGACGGACCACCTCCAGCAGGGCGTCGATGACGGTGTTGCCGGTGACCGCGATGGTCGCCGGGGCAATACCCTCGCGGAGCAGATTGTCCCGGGCTGCCGCAGTGGGCGCGAAATGGACGGCGGAAATGGCGCTGATGAGCTTGCGGTTCATCTCCTCCGGCCAGGGCGAATAGATATTGCCGGTGCGCAGGCCCGCTTCCACATGGCCGACCGCGATCTGCCGGTAATAGGTCGCCAAGCTCACCGCCATGGCGGTGGTGGTGTCCCCGTGGACCAGCACCAGGTCGGGACGCCAGTCCGCCAGCACCCTGCCCAGGCCCTGCAGCACCCAGCAGGTGAGGTCGGTCAGATCCTGACCGGGCCGCATAAGGTTGAGGTCGTACTCGGGCCTGATGCGAAACAGATCGAGCACCTGGTCGAGCATCTGCCGATGCTGAGCCGTGACGCAAACCTTGCACTCGAACAGATCCGGGTGGTTGGCCAACTCCTTGATCACCGGGGCCATTTTGATTGCCTCGGGCCGGGTGCCGAATACGGAAAGGATGCGCTTTTTGCCAAGCAAAAGGTCGGGAGACGTCATCGGCGTTCAGGCTCTGCGACGGTAATGGGCGTGCTATTTCCTTGGGTCAAAGGCCTCACGCAGGGCCTCGCCAATGAAAATCAACAGTACCAGGGTGCCGACCAGCACCAGGAAGGTGGACAGCGACAGCCACCAGGCCTCGATATTGGCCTTGCCCTGGGCAAGCAGTTCGCCCAGGCTCGGAGTTGACGGCGGCACGCCGAGGCCGAGAAAATCGAGACTGGTCAGGGCCAGGATCGCGCCTGACATGCGAAACGGCAGAAAGGTGATCACCGGCGTCATCGAGTTGGGCAGCAGATGCCGGCGCATGATGGTGACGTTGCCCACGCCCAGGGCCTTGGCTGCCTTGACGTACTCCATGTTCCGCCCCTTGAGGAACTCGGCGCGGACATAGTCCGAGAGCCCCATCCAGCCAAACAGGGACAGCAGCACGAGCAGCAGCAGCATGCTGGGCTTGAAGATCGAGGCAAAGATGATCAGCAGATAGAGCTCGGGCATGGAGCCCCAGATCTCGATGAATCGCTGCATGATCAGATCCAGCCTTCCGCCGAAATACCCCTGCAGCGCGCCGGCCGCAATCCCAAGCAGGGTGCCGACCGCGGTCAGGGCCGCGCCGAACAGGACGCTGATGCGAAAGCCGTAGATCAGGCGGGCAAGCACATCGCGGCCGCGGTCATCGGTGCCGAGCAGGTTCTCCCTGGTTGGCGGCGACGGCACCGGCCGGTCCAGGGTCAGGTTGATGGAGGTGTAACTGTGCGGGTTGGGGGGAAAGAGTATCCAGTTGCCTGCCGAGGTCAGGCGCTCGCGGATGTAGGGGTCGCGGTAGTCGGTCTCGGTCTCGAAGTCGCCGCCAAACACGGTCTCTGGATAGGCTCGCCACAGCGGCAGGTAGAGGCTGCCCTGGTAGCCTATCAGCAGTGGCTTGTCGTTGCTGAGCACCTCGGCAAACAGGCTGAGGCCAAACAGGACGAGGAAGAGCACCAGGGAATAGAATCCGCGCCGGTTTTGCCGGAAGATGGCCCAGCGCCGGCGCCAGGGACTGTGACTGTGCATCCGTCCGCCGGCCATGCTACTCCCGCGCCTCGAAGCTGATCCGCGGATCGACCAGGACATAGGAGAGATCGGAGAGCAGCCGGGAAATGAGCCCGATGATGGTGAAAAAGTACAGGGTGCCGAGCACCACCGGGTAATCCCGGTTCAGCACCGATTCGTAGGCCAGCAGCCCCATGCCGTCGAGGGAGAAGATTGTCTCGATGAGCAGGCTGCCGGTGAAGAAGGCGGTGATGAAGCTGCCGGGAAAACCGGTAATAATGGGGATGATGGCGTTGCGGAACACATGCCGGTACAGCAC
>CAZFPV010000226.1:0-4251 GCA_964521155.1 uncultured Desulfobulbus sp.
GTTCTTGAGCAGCCCCATCAGGCCGGAAACCTCGCCCGAGGGGCGGCTCCAGTTCTCGGTCGAGAAGGCGTAGAGGGTGAGATGCCCCACGCCCAGAGAGCGGCAGGTCTCCACCACCTCGCGGACGGAATCGACCCCGGCCTTGTGTCCGAACAGGCGTGGGCGCCGTCGCTCTTCCGCCCAGCGGCCGTTGCCATCCATGATGATGGCGATATGACGGGGTATGATAAAGGGTTCGGGGTGTTCAGCCACGGCGATGTCTGTGCGGGGTTGGCCTGGAAGTCAGACTTCCATGACCTCCTTTTCCTTGCCGGCGGTGATCTCATCAATCGAGTTGACAAAACCGTCGGTGAGTTTCTGCGCCTCTTCCTGCAGCCGAAACATCTCGTCTTCGGAGATTTCCTTATCCTTCTTGGCTTTCTTGAAGGTCTCGTTGGCGTCGCGGCGGATGTTGCGAATGGCGACCTTGTACTCCTCGCCGATCTTCTTGACCTGCTTGACCAACTCCTTGCGGCGTTCACCTGTGAGCTGCGGAATGGTCAGCCGGACCACATTGCCGTCACTGGCGGGAGTCAGGCCGAGGCTCGAGGCGAGGATGGCCTTTTCGATGGCCGGCACAACCTGCGGATCCCAGGGTTTAATGGCAATCATGTTGTTTTCCGGGATGGTCAGGGTGCCTACCTGATCGATAGTCATCTGGGAGCCATAGGCGTTCACCTTGATGCCATCGAGCAGCGCGAGCGAGGCGCGTCCGGTCCTGATCTTCACCAGTTCCCGTTTCAAGCCGTCAATGCTCGTCTCCATTTTCTCTTTCAGCTGGCTGATGATTACATGGGCCATACTTGTTCCTCCTCGTGATCCGGACAATAACGGCCGAACCATGGAAAACGCCTGCCTGCCCTCACCTTTTCCGGCAAGGGCAGACACTTTCAGTGGGTGATCAGGGTGCCGACGTCCTCGCCGGTCACCGCCCGGACGATGTTCCCGGGTTTGGTCATGTTGAAGACAAAGATGGGCAGTTGATTCTCGCGAGCGAGCGAGATGCCGGCCGCATCCATCACCCGCAGATCCTCTCGCAGCACGGTGGTGTAGGTGAGGGTTTTGTACCGGACCGCGTTCTCGTCTTTTTCCGGATCGCGGTCATAGACGCCGTCGACGCGGGTGGCCTTCATGATCACGTTGGCTTTGATCTCAAGGGCACGCAGGACGGCCGCGGTGTCGGTGGTGAAGTAGGGGTTGCCCGTGCCGGCGGCGAAGATTACCACCCTTCCGCGTTCGAGATGATTCAGGGCCTTGAGACGCTCATAGGGCTCGCAGACGTTGTGCATGGTAATCGCCGACATGACCCGGGCTGGTACGCCGGCATGGACTAGTCCGTCCTGCACGGCCAGAGAATTCATCACCGTGGCCAGCATGCCCATGTTGTCGGCAGAACTGCGGTCCATGCCGCTGGCTGCGCCCGCGACCCCGCGAAAAATATTGCCCGCGCCAACCACCAGCGCCAATTCGATTCCAAGAGCATGGATGGCCTGGATCTCCTTGGCGAGAAAACCGATAATCTCGGTGCTGATGCCATAGGCGCCCGCGCCCATCAGAGCCTCGCCGCTGATTTTCAAGAGCACTCTCTTAAATTTCATCTTGCCGTCCCTCTCGACTCAAATGGAAGCCCTGCTGCCCCGAATTTTGCCAGCAAAATCCGGGGCGCCATCACCGTTTCCCGCGCCAGCCGCCATCAACCTATCTGGAACCGGGCAAACTTCTTGATGGAGATATTCTCGCCCATCTTGGCGACCAGTTCATTGAGCAGATCCTGCACGGTCAGGTCGGGATTCTTGACATATTTCTGTTCCATCAGGCAGATCTCGGAGAGGAACTTCTCCATCTTGCCGACCACCATCTTCTCCGCGATCTGCTGCGGTTTGCCGGACTCGATGGCCTGGTTGATGTATATATCTTTCTCGCGCTGCAGCACCTCGGCCGGGACTTCCTCGCGACTGACCGCCACCGGGTTGATTGCGGCGATGTGCATGGCCACGTCACGGGCAAAGGCCTTGAAGGCATCGGTCTTGGCAACGAAGTCGGTCTCGCAGCCCACTTCCACCATAACGCCAATCTTGCCGCCGGCGTGGATGTAGGACTCGATCACCCCCTCGCGGGTGGCCTTGCCGGCGCGCTTGGCAGCCACGGCCAGACCCTTCTGCCGCAGCAGATCCACTGCCTTTTCCATATCACCGTCGGTTTCCGTCAATGCCTTCTTGCAGTCCATCATGCCGGCATTGGTCTTGTCCCGAAGTTCCTTCACCATCTGGCTTGTAATGTTCACGGTACACTCTCCCTGGGAATGCAAATCAAAATATCTGTCAGGTTGATCAATTAGAGACAACACACATCTGTGTCAACGAAGAAGCAAGGGGCGCGAGCGCCCCTTGCTGGAATGCGGATTTGCGACAAATAAACGCGTATTGCCGGCGCGTTATTCCTCGTCCATCTTAGCGGCGAGATCACCGTCAAGCTCACGGGACATGGCGGATTCCAACTCCTCGATCCGGGGTTCAGCCTCCTCGCCGCGACGGGAGCGGCCTTCGACAACTGCCTCCGCCATCATGGAGGTGATCAGCTTGATGGCGCGGATGGCGTCGTCATTGCCGGGAATGATGTAGTCGATGCCGGCCGGATCACAATTGGTGTCGGTCAGGGCGATCACCGGGATACCCAGCTTGACAGCCTCGCCCACCGCAATATCTTCCTTCTTGGGGTCAATGACAAAGATCACGTCGGGCAGGGTGCGCATGTTTTTGATGCCGCCGATGTTGCGATCCAACTTGATCCGCTCTTTCTCCATCTGCAGCACTTCCTTCTTGGGGAAACGATTGATGGAGCCGTCTTCCTGCATGGCCTCGATCTTTTTTAACCGATCAACGGAAAAGCGGATGGTCTGGAAGTTGGTGAGCATGCCGCCCAGCCAGCGGTGATTGATGAAGTACATGCCGCAGCGCTGTGCTTCTTCCTTGACGATGTCCTGGGCCTGCTTCTTGGTGCCGACGAAGAGGACCGTGCCGCCATCGGCCACCGCCTCGACCATGTACTGGTACGCTTTGCGGAACAGCTTCATGGTGAGGTCCAGGTTGACAATGTAGATCCCGTTACGCGGCCCGTAGATGTAGGGCTTCATTTTCGGGTTCCACCGCCGGGTCTGATGACCGAAGTGCAGACCGGCCTCAAGCATTTGCCGCATTGTTACAGCTGTCATGATATTTCTCCAGTTTTTGGTTGATCCTCCATCCCTGGGCCGATCCTGTCCGAGACAGGACACCAGTGGCCGAATGCGGGATGTGTGTGATGGGCGCACCGCCATCGGGGAGCGCCGTGAAAAAAATTAAACACTTTTTATTAGCACGGATGAACAAGAATTTCAAGCCTGCTGTCCCCTAGCCGGACCAACAAGGCAATGGGAATATGTCGGTCCTCGTTCAACGCGGAATCAAGCAGCGGCGACCGCCGAGTACAAACTGGAGCCACTGGAAACCGAAGCGTAGCAGGTGAGAGTCCTCCTGCTGGATGCGCCTACGGTCCGACTTGTCCAGACGGAACCGTTCGACCAGTCGATGCTCGCTGGCATAGGCGCGGAATCCGTCGATGTTGTAACAGACCATGAAGGCCAGTTGCTGCTGCGGGCCGGCCTTGCCCTCGCCGGCGAACGGGTTGGTGGCGAAGAAGGCATCCAGTTCCGCCCAGAGGTCATTGTGCAGGTTGAAATCATGCAGATCTTGATCCCGTTCCCATTGCCTGACGGTATAGGTACGGTCCTCAAAATGTCCCTTGCAGTACGGGTGGTGGGTCATGAAATAGTGCGCTTGCAGCGTCCCGTCCAAGCCGCTTCGTTCGACGCCGCGTTCAAGAGGATAGGTCCGGCAGGCAGAGGGCCGGTCGGGGTAAACGGTACAGCCCTCTTCATTCAGAAAGGGACAAGGGTGGGGCTCCTCCTCGAGTAACTGCAGCTTGAGCCCTGGAAAAAAGGGGTGACTGCCTTCGCAGATCCGGGCGTGGCGGCGGACGAATTCTTCCGAGTGAAGCCCAAGTCGCGCTCTGAGTCGGAGGATGTCGTAGGGGAACAGGAGCAGATTAACGTTGCGGCAACAACTGAGATAACAGCTGACACTGGAGTGGCAATGAAACCGGAAAGGCTCTCGGCCAGGAAGAGACCGGCCCGGTGGCAAGTGCTGGTCTATGGAATGTTCGTTCATCGGTCAC
>CAZFPV010000227.1:0-4243 GCA_964521155.1 uncultured Desulfobulbus sp.
CCCTTTACGGAGGGGGCGGTCTGGGGATCTGCGATGATGACGACCCCGGCATGCTCCACATCGATAGAATCCACCGCTCCGTGCTGAATGGTTTCGCTGGAAATGCAGGCTTCGACACACTGCAGGCATTCGGAGCAGACGCCGCACTGCAGGCAGCGACTGGCCTCGGCAGCGGCCTGGAGGCCGTTGAAGCCGAGCGCTACCTCGGCAAAATCAAGCCGCCGTTCTGCCGCCTGCCGCTCGGGCATGCCGGTACGCGGCTGTTTGGGCAGATCGTCCGGAATGCAGCGGAAGTCCTTGTCTGCCGGCCGGAAGAGCGGTTGGGCCTCGCGGCTGCCGCTTAATGCACAATGGATGCTTCGCGCTGCGGCGCGACCCGCAGCCATGGCCCGGACCACCGAAGAGGGACCGCTGACGGTGTCGCCGGCGGCAAAGACCTTGGGGTCGGAGGTGCGCTGGTTGTCATCGGTCTCGATGAAGCCGCGTTCGCTGACCGCGATTCGGCCGCAGAAGCTCTCGGCGGTGCAGCCGCCCACCTGGCCAATGGCGACAAAGGCGCGGTCAAAGGGCAGGAAAAAGGGTGGCTCGACATCAATGATCACCGGCCAGGCCACGCCGCGCGCGTCCGCCTGTCCCGGCCGGGTACGCCGGCAGGCCAGGCTTGCGAAACGATTGTCTTCGCCCCGGAAGGCCACCACCTGGGTGGCGTCGATGATGCGCACGCCCTCCTCGATGGCCTCGCGCACCTCGTCCGGGTCGGCCGGGATGCGGTCGGCCTCGAACCAGGAGACGATGCTCACCTCCGCGCCCATCCGGGCCAGGGTGCGGGCCAAATCAAATGCCGAATTGCCGTCGCCGATTACCGCCACCCGCCCGCTCAGCGTAGTCAGGTTGTCCCACTCGCGGCGGGCGAGAAAGGCCAGGCAGCCTTCGACCCCCTCCAGATCCTCGCCTTCCACGCCCATGGCGCGGTCCTGCCAGGCGCCGGTGGAGAGGAGCAGGCGGTCGTACTCGCCGGTCAACCGGTCGAGATCGGTGCGCAGGTCGATGGGGTTGCCGGTGACAAAGCGCACGCCCATCTCCTCGATCATGGCCAGTTCCCGGTCGAGGATGGCGCCGGGCAGGCGATGGGCGCCGATGCCGTAGCGGAGCAGGCCGCCGGCCTTGGCTTCCTTCTCAAACACGGTGACGCCGTATCCCTTGCGGGCCAGATCGGCGGCAGCGGCAATACCGGCCGGACCGGAACCGATGATGGCGATCCGCTCCGGCCGGGAGGGCTCGCATTCTGCCGCCAGCCGGTTCGCGGCTGCCTCGCCGCGAGCCTGGTCCAGACCTTCGTAATCGGCAAGAAAGCGCTTGATCGCCCGAATCGAGACCGGGTCGTCCACCCCGCCCCGGCGGCAGGACTCCTCGCAGGGATGGGTGCAGACCCGGCCGCAGATGCCTGGCAGGACGTTGTCCCGCCGGATCAGGGCCAGGGCCTCGGCGAACTTGCCCTGGGCGGCCAGGGCGATGTAGCCCTGGGCATTGACCCCAAGCGGGCAACTCTCCTGGCAGAGCGGCTGTTTGCGCTTGTCGATGTACGGTCGGCCGGGCAGGCTGGTGCGGGCATGGTAGCGCAGGGCGCGGCCGCGCTCCGGGTGCTCCACCGGGCAGGCGGCGACGCACTTGCCGCAGAGGGTGCAGCGGTCCGGGTCGATGAAGGTCTGCTCCTGGTCGATGCGAACGCTGAAGCCCTGGGGCGTGTGCTTGATCGAGGTGATCCGCGCCGGCAGCACGGTGCGGATGGCGCTGTTGCGCATGATCCGGATCAGGCCGGGCCGATGGGCGTAATTGAAACGCAGGCCCGAGGGCAGGCGGTACTGGTCGGCAGCGAGTTTCTGGTCCAGATCGGGTTCGGCGTCGATCAGGGTCACCGGAATGCCCAGCTCCCCCAGTTTGTTGGCCGCGGCGACGCCCTCGGGCGTGGCCCCGGCGACGATCACCCGATAGAGGCGTTCTTTCTCCCGTTTCATTACGCCAGGGCTCCTGTGTGGCCGGCGGCCCGTTGTTCCCGTCCCTTGAGGGTGGAGAGTCCGTAATCAAACCCCTTGGTGAAGGCCTCGATGTTGCGCTCGGCCGTGCCCCTGGGCACCGAGTCGGCGATGGTGGCCTGGGCCGCGCCGCTCGACACCGCCTCGGTGATGGCGGTGCAGAACCCGATCATGATGATGTTGGCCATCATCTTGTTGCCCAGGTTTTCGGCCATGCGAGTGGCGGGGATGGCGAAGTGGTCGCAGGGCGCGTCCTCGGGGTTGACCAGGTCCTGATCGACCAGCAGCACCGAATCCTTGGCCAGGGTGGGCGCGAACTTGTCGTAACCGGCCTGGGACATGGCGATCAGGATCCGCGGGATGTTGACGTAGGGGTAGTGGATAGGCGTGTCCGAGATGATCACCTGGGCGTTGCAGGCCCCGCCCCGGCTTTCCGGCCCGTAGGCTTGGACCAGGGTGCTTTCTTTCTTGTCGCCGAGCGAGGCCGACATGCCGAGGATGCGGCCGGCCAGGATAATGCCCTGGCCGCCGAACCCGGTGACGATGATCCCGGTCTGGCCGGATTGTTTCTTTGAACTCATGGATTCAAGTTGTTCCAGTGGGTTTTATGTGAACTCTGCGGGATACCATTTATTCTGTCCTCAGCTCACCAAAAAAGCCGTCGTTTACGCTTCGTCACCCCGGCGCAGGCCGGGGGCCCAGGACCGGTCACAGACACGGCCCCCCCTTTCGGGATTCCGGCATGCGCCGGAATGACGAGTACCGCAGGTCTTTTTAATCGTTCCACCGCTTAAGCCTTGGAATGCAAGCCCTGGACGCTCACGCGTCCGTCAGGCGAGACGCCGGAGCGTCTCTGAATCGCAACGTTCTGAAGCCCCATCCCCTGTCAGTCGTCGCTGCAGGGGCGGTGCATCTCGGTGTAGCGGTCATCGCAGGTGGAGCGGTCGACATCGACGAACTTGCCGATGACCACGCCCTTGGCGAAATCGATGTCGGCCTGGGCCGGGTTGGCGCCGTTTTTGATGATCGTCCGGTCCTGGTAGAGCTTGAGGGTGTCGATGGGTTTTTCCTTATTGCGGCGGCCGTAGTTGACCGGACAGGGCGACAGCACCTCGATGAACGAGAAGCCCTTGCGCATGATCGCCTCGTTGATGGCCGTGGTCAGGTCGCGGGTCTGGAGGATGGTCCAGCGGGCCACGTAGGAGGCGCCGGCAGCCCAGGCCAGAAGCGGCAGGTTGAAGGGCGCGTCCGGGTTGCCCAGCGGCGTGGTGGTCGATTTGGCCATGTTGGGCGTGGTGGCGGCAACCTGGCCGCCGGTCATGCCATAGGTGAGATTGTTGACGCAGATCACGGTCAGGTCCATGTTGCGCCGGGCCGCATGGATGAAATGGTTGCCGCCGATGGCGAAGAGGTCGCCGTCGCCGGAGAAGACGATCACCTTCAGGTCCGGCCGGGCCATCTTGATGCCGCTGGCAAAGGGGATGGCGCGGCCGTGGGTGGTGTGGAAGCTGTCGAGCTTGACATAGCCCGCGCCGCGCGCCGAACAACCGATGCCTGAGACCATGGTGAAGCGGTTGTAGGGGATGCCGGTGGCCTTGATGGCGCTCAGGCAGGACGAGAACACCGTGCCGATGCCGCAGCCCGGGCACCAGATGTGGGGGATGCGGTCGGTGCGGATCAGGTCGTCCAGCGGGTGTTCGGGCGGCTTGGCCAGTTTCTTCGGGTTGGTGGTCATGACTCAGAACTCCTTCGATATGCAGTCCAGCACCCGGTCCGGGTGGATGATCCGGCCGCCGGCGCTGCCGACCAGCAAGGCCTTGGCCCGGCCGCCGGCGCAGCGCTCGACCTCGTAATGCACCTGGCCGAGGTTGATCTCCACGGTGATGAAGCCCTTGACCCGGGCCGCGATCTCGCCGATCAGGGCCTCGGGAAAGGGCCAGACCGTGACCAGCCTGAGCAGTCCGGCTTTGTAACCCAGGGTCCGCGCCTGATCAACGGCGGCCAGACCGGTGCGTACCGAGATGCCGTAACTGACGATGACGATGTCGGCATCCTCCATGCGGTAGCTCTCAGTCTCTATTATGTCGTCCAGGTTGCCCCTGATCTTGCCCTTGATCCGGGTCATCATCTGCTCCTGGGCCTCGACGGTCATGGCTGGGTAGCCGCGTTCGTCGTGGGTGAGACCGGTGACATGGATGTTGTAGCCGTCG
>CAZFPV010000228.1:0-4184 GCA_964521155.1 uncultured Desulfobulbus sp.
ACAGGTAGGGTTTCTGGTCATAGGAGACCCGGACCATGAACACCTTGCACTCCAGGCCGAACTTGGAGGTGGCCAGCGCCAGGGCCGAGCCCCACTGGCCGGCGCCGGTTTCGGTGGTCAGCCGTTTGACGCCTTCCCGCTTGTTGTAGTAGGCCTGGGCCACGGCCGAATTCGGCTTGTGGCTACCCACCGGGCTGACGCCCTCGTTTTTGAAGAAGATCTTGGCCTTGGTTCCCAGGGCCTCTTCCAGCTTGTTGGCCCGCACCAGCGGCGAGGGCCGCCAGATCTTGTAGACCTCCATGACCTCCTGGGGGATGTCGATGAACCGCTCCTGGCTCATCTCTTGTTCGAGCAGCCCCATGGGGAAGACGGCGGCCAGCTTCTCCGGGCCCATGGGCTGGAGGGTCTGCGGATCCAGGGGCGGCTGCAGGCCATTGGGGATATCGGGAACCACGTTGTACCATCTGGTCGGCATCTCGTCTTCGCGCAGTACGATCTTCTTCATGTTTGCTCCTTGTATATCCATGGGGTGCGGCCGGCCCGGACGTCTTCCGGGCAGCGGTCTTGCCGATAGCATCACCGGGGCGTCCGCTCTGCCCGTCCGCTGTTTCCTGATCGGCTCTATCTACAGTAAACGGGCGAATATCTCAAGACGGCTTCGCCACTTCGCGGGCCTCGGTTTTTAAAATTCCGACCATGAGCGCCTCCTCGCCGGAGAAACCGAGAACCTTTTCCAGGATCTCCCGGGGCGAAACGCCCGGCTGGCCCTGGTGGCTGAACAGGTCCATGACCAGATGGTCGCCCTGCAGCTCCAGCCGGCCGACCAGGGGCCGGATATCCAGCTCTTTGTGCCGATTCTTGCGGAATCGGTCGATGAGGAACTGCGCCTGGGCAAGAAATTCTTCGAGCCGCGTATGCACCTCCGGCCGGGCCAGCGCCGTTCCGCGCACCTCGTAGGTGAGCAGGCTGCATTGGGGCACGCCGCGGGGCGCGGTCTCGATCCACATGACCCGGATGGACGGCGGCAGGCAGCGGTTGATCAGTTCCGTTGCCTCTGTCAGCGATCCGAGCGGCCGGGAGAGATCCATGTCGAAATACTCGGCCAGGCTTTCCACCCCGACCGGCAGAGCCTGGCTGAAGCCGACCTGGGGGGTGGGGTTGAACCCTTGTGAAAAGACCACCGGCAACCCGGTCCGGTGCAGGGTGCGGAAGACCAGCTGCAGCACTTCGAGATGGCCGTAGGCGCGGCTTGCGCCCCTGCGGCTGTAGTGCACCCGGTAGGTGAATTTCTGCTGCCCGCGCGGTTCCGCCGAGAGCTGGGTCGCAGGCGATTGCGGCGGCAGGGACGCCGGAGGGGGCTGCACAACGGGCATGATGGTGGCAAAATCGCAGAGGCCACAGCCCTGGCAGCCGTGCAGGCGACAATCCGGGGTGTACTCCCGGGCCAGCGCCCGCCTGTATTCCTCTTCCAGAAAGGCGCGGTCCACGCCGCTGTCCAGATGATCCCAGGGCAGGATCTCGTCGATGTCCCGCGGCCGCAGGTACCGCTCCAGCTCGATGCCGCACCGTTCGGCCGCCTGCCGCCAACGCGCCAGACTGAAGTGCTCGGTCCAGCTGTCAAGCCGGGCCCCATCCCGCCAGGCAGCCTCAATCAGCTGGCTGAGACGCCGGTCGCCGCGGGAAAAGACGCCCTCGATCAGCGACTGTTCCGGGTCGTGCCATTTAAGCTTGAAGCCCTTGAGCGGCGTCAGCTGCTTGAGTCGGTTGATCCGCCGCCGGGACTCCTCCAGGCTGAGCTGCGGCTCCCATTGAAAGGGTGTATGGGGCTTGGGGACAAAGGTGGCCACCCCCAGGTTGACCTGCACCATCCGGCCGCCCCGCTGCCCGGCTTGCTGGCGGGCCTTGCGGGCAAGTTCGACGATCGCCTCCACGTCCTCGTCGGTCTCGGTGGGCAGACCGACCATGAAGTACAGTTTGATCAGCTTCCAGCCCAGCCCAAAGGCATCACGGCAGGTGGCGAGCAGATCCTCCTCGGTGATGCCCTTGTTGATCACCTCGCGCAGCCGGTCGGTGCCGGCCTCGGGCGCCACGGTGAAGCCGGTTTTCCGTACCCGCTTAATCTGCTCCATGATCTCGGGTGTCAAAGTTCCGACTCGCATCGACGGCATGGACACCGCCACGTGTTCGCCGCTGAACCGGTCCATCAGGCTGGTCAGGGTCTCTCCCAGACAAGAAAAATCACCGGTGGACAGGCTGAGTAGGGCCAGTTCCTCGAACCCGCTGCTGGCGATACCGCGCACGGCCAGTTCCATGATCTCGGCCAGCGGCCGCTCCCGCACCGGGCGGTAGATCATCCCGGCCTGGCAGAATCGGCAGCCGCGGGTGCAGCCGCGGGCAATCTCGATCCCGAGCCGGTCGTGCACCGGTTTGACCACCGGCACCAGCGGGTTATGCAGGTAGGGCGCCGGTCCCAACTCGGGCAGCACCCGTCGCCGCACCCGGTCATACCCAGGTTTGCGGGCATGCACCGCGATCAGCCGGTCGTCCTGGTATTCGGGCGCGAACAGGGAGGGGACATACACGCCCGACAGGCCTGCCAGCCTGTGCAGCACCTCGCTGCGGGGAAGTCCACCGTCCCTGGCCCGCAGCAGCAACGAGGCAATCTCGCCTATAATCTCCTCGCCGTCGCCAAGCACGATGGCGTCGAAGAACTCGGCCACCGGCTCGGGGTTGAGAGCGCAGGAGCCGCCGCCCAGGATCAGGGGGTGGCTATGATCTCGGTCCGCGGCCCGCAGCGGGATGCCGGCCAGATCGAGGACGGTGAGGATATTGGTGTAGCAGAGTTCATAGGGCAGGGTAAAGCCGACCACATCGTAGTCGGCCAGGCTGCGCCGTGCCTCCAGGGAAAACAGCGGCAGCCCGCGTTCGCGCAGCAGCCGCTCCATGTCCAGATCCGGGGCGTAGCAGCGGTGGGCCGCGACCCGGTCCATGCGGTTGAGCAGATGATAGAGGATCTGCAGGCCCTGGTGGGACATGCCGATCTCGTACAGGTCGGGAAACACCAGGCAGAAACCGAGCGTATCGGCTTCCACCCGATCGTCCACCGCGTGCAGTTCGCCGCCGACATATTGACCCGGTTTACTGACCAGGGGCAGGAGGTGATCGATATGGACCTGTGTGTGTGGTGTTCTCATGGATGCGTTACGCCTTGTCTACGACAGTGACAGGCTCTGGAGGACAGCCCTGTCCAGCTGGTATCGTGGTAGAAAATATGTATGTATTGTTTTCAGGCGATGACACCGACATACCCAGGCGATGATCAGGCCGGGTCGAATGGCCGGCTTGTCCGCCTGACGGTGGCACAGCACTTGCTAGAAAGTTGTGGAATCCGCCTGGCAGCACTGGCGGCTGACTGTCTCCGGACCAGTATTTCCTGCCGGCGACCATCCCCAATGGAACAGCTTTGGCCAAAATCCTGAGAGAACAATGAAGAAGACAACCGTATCCTCCCTCTGTGTGCAACTGCTCGCCCTGCTGTGTGCATGCTCCTCCGCCCTGGCGGACGCCACCCCGGAACTGCGCGGCATCCGTTTCAGCGCCGCCTCGCCGGTCTCGGAAAAGGTGGTTCTGCAACTCAACGGCTCCTATAGCCCAAACGTGTTCACAATAAAAGACGAAACACCACGACTGGTGTTTGATTTTGCCGATATGGTCTACACCGACAAGGTCAAACACGCCACCCCGGTCAACGGGGCGATGGTCAAACGCATCCGGGTGGGCATGCACAGCGATGGCCAACAGAAGACCCGGGTGGTCCTCGACCTGGCCTCTCTCAAGGGCGTGAACATCGATCAGGATATGGATGAACAATCCTCGACCCTGACGATCACAATCACCCGGCCGACCGCGGCAGCAGCCAAACCAAAGGCAGCCGCCGAAAAAAAAGGCGAAGACAAAAAGACCGCCGCGACCACGATCAATGCCGAGCCGCAACCCGAGGTCAAGGAAACGGCGCCTGCTGCGGACAAGGCCAAGGACGGTCAACAACCACCGGCAACGCCGCCGGATTCCGCTGCCAAGCAGCCTGACTCGGCGGAACAACAGGCGCCCAAGCCGGCCACCCTGGCGGACACGACGCAAACTGCTCCCGCCGATCCGACCAAGGCAACGGCCCTGCTCGAGAC